>JBDTZD010000063.1:0-6456 GCA_040005335.1 Pyrinomonadaceae bacterium
TAACCTTCGACTCCGGTAATTTGACCCGCGAAAAAGAGATTCGGTTGCTTACGTGCCTGCAAAGTCGCAGCTAAAACTTGCGGAGCGTTAATATAAGTGTTGCGATGAATTTGACCAAACTGCAAAAACTCCGCCGATTCCAAACCCGGAATTAAACGCAAGACGCGCGCCTGTTCGCCAAACCGGAGATGATTTTGAAAACCGACGAGCGAATAAGCGTCAGCCATCAAATTTTCCTGCCTGAGCTGCACGGCGGCGTAAGGCTCTCTGCCAGTTTTCGGTTCAGGCAGCCCTTTCGGTTTCATGCAGCCGAAACGCAGAGTGTCAACACCGCGCCTGGCAATTTCTTCAATCGGAAGACACGATTCAAACCAGCGCGTGTCTTCAAAACGATGCAGCGGAACTGATTTAGCGTTGACCAGCGCGTCAAAAAACACCTCATATTGTTCGGGCGTAAACGGGCAATTAACGTAATCATCACCGCCTTTACCGTAACGCGCAGCTTTAAAAGCAACGCTCATATCAATTGAGTCGGCGGCGACAATCGGCGCAATCGCGTCGTAAAAATAAAGCTGGTCGTCGCCTGTAAACTTCATTATTTCGGCGGTCAGGCTTTCGCTCGTCAAAGGTCCGGTGGCGATAATGGCGATTTCATTAGCGGGAAAAGTTTTAACTTCTTCGCGAACGATTTCGATATTAGGATGACTTTCTATTTTTGCAGTGACGTAATCGGCGAATTTGCGGCGATCAACCGAGAGAGCGTTTCCGGCCGGAACCTTGGTTGCCGCAGCCGCCTCTAAAACTAGCGATTTTCCGCGTCTGAGTTCCTCTTTGAGCAAAAACGGAGCAGTTCCGATTTCGTCGGTTTTGAGCGAGTTTGAACAAACAATTTCGGCGAGCTTGTCAGTCAAATGCGCTGGCGTATTTTGAACAGGACGCATTTCGTAAAGTTTAACTCTCACGTCGCTTTCAGCCGCTTGCCAAGCCGCTTCAACACCAGCAAGTCCGCCGCCGATTACTACTATTTCTTTCATAAGTAAATCAGAATTGAAGTCACGCAAAGCTAAGAAGGCAGAAAACAACATTAACAAGGATGAAAAGGATTAAGGAGATAAAATTAAATCAATAAATGCTTGTTTTAAATCCCCTTCATCCGGCTCATCCCTGTTAATTTATTCATACAATTTGTGTAACTTCTACAAATCTATTTTGATAATTCAACAATTTCTCTTTGGATATTTTCTCGCGCCTGTGATTCAAATTTTTCTCGGCACGGGACGGTCGAATAAATAAAATCCCGGGCGACAAAGTTTTGTAAAATCCGCTGTCGCCCCGTTCGGTAAAGCGGTTCGGGGACAAAATTATATTCACGCCTAATGGCTCTGCTATAAGCTTGATAAGCGGAAGCGTCCGCGCCCAGAATTGACAAATCCAAGTCGAGAAAAAGTTTGCCGTCAGAATCCAAATTAGTTAAATCGTGGGTTTTCGTCGCTAAAATCATTTGCCTTACGGTTGCAATTTGCGGGTCTAAAATTTTTAAATATTTAAGTCTGGCAGCGGCTAAATTCGCGCTTTGTTCTTCGTTATCGTTGTGACGCGGCTGATAGATCGCATCGTGAAACCAAATGGCAAAACCCATTGTTCTAAAATCGTTGATCTGTTCACGCCAATTTTCAGCCCACCCCAGCAAATTGTGAATATGCTTCAGATTGTGATAGGCGCGATGCGGTTCGCTGTAAAGCGTCACCAGCGAATTAAAAACAGTCTTTTTAACTTCATCGTCGCAGCGTAAATTTAAACATAAATCCAGCCATCGAGTTTTGAGAAAGTTAATTAAATTGGTTGTCTCATTTCCCCGAATTCTCATTAAACGCAATATTCTCACAAATGGAGCGAAAAGGCTGTACCTAGAAAGCTGTTGAAAGATTAAGCGAGCTATCGCAACCGTTGGTTTATATTGCTAATAACATTGTAAACTTGAAATAATGGAAGACAATCAAAATCGGCGAACTGAAAAAGACGAAACGATTTCGGAGAATCAAGGTGAAACAAACCGGAAAAGCGGCTTGGCATATGGAGCGGCACTGACATTGTTTGCGTCGGTATTGGTTTTTTTAGGCGTTGGATACGCTCTTGATTCGTGGCTTAAATCATCGCCCTGGGGAGTAGTCGGCGGGGTCGTTTTAGGGTCCGCGGTTGGTTTTTATCAATTTGTTAGAATTGCTAATCAGATAAACAAATAAATTCCGTGCGAGAAATTTCCGAAAAAAGGCTCCTTATTTTGACCTGCTTAATCATTTTGGCGCTGGTTGGCGCGAGTCTCTGGCTTGGCGATTGGCGTTTAACGCTGGGAATTATTTTGGGCGGAGTGCTCTCTTTGCTCAATATTTACTGGCTCCGACTTTCGCTCAAAAATTTGCTTAACCAAGCTGCGACGGGCGCAAAACCCCGCTTTAATGCCGCTCTGTACATTTTGCGCTATCTGTTTATTGCAATAATTGTCGCGTTTGCCGCAATGCTTGGATTGGTTTCAGTTGCGGCAACGCTCATTGGCTTGCTATCATTTGCCTTTGCAATTCTGCTCGAAGCAATTATTCAATTAATTTTTATTATCTTTATCCGAGAGGAAAGTTAAAATGTTCTTATTGTTCGCGGCTGCCGAAGGTGAAGGCGGTCACCATGAACCGATTATAGTTCAATTTGTCAATCATTATCTGGGCGAGCCGGCTTATCATTTGCAGATGGAATACACGCGCCCCTTGATGACGCGTTTTTTCGCTAACTTTGGAACAACGCCTGACGCGCTGTACGGCGAGTTGACACCTGATAACGCGATTCCGTGGTACACAATTATGTTTGTCATCGCTTGTCTTTTGACAGTGACGCTGATCTGGATCTTAAAAGGCAAACTTTCTGAAGACGAACCAGGCAACGGACAGCTAACGCTCGAAGCCGGAGTTTTGACGATTCGAGATTTGCTGGTGAGCGTCATCGGCGAGCACGGCATCAAATATTTTCCGGTCGTCGCCACGTTCGCCACGCTGATTCTGATTTCAAATGTGATGGGGATGTTCCCGCTCTTTATGTCGCCCACGGCGTCAACCAGCGTGACCTTTGCGCTCGGCATTTCATCCTTTATTTATTATAACTACATCGGCATTAAGGAAAACGGAATTGTTAGCCATCTGGGTCACTGGGCAGGTCCTATTTGGTGGATGGCGTGGCTGATTTTCCCGATTGAATTGATTGGAAATTTTATTCGCCCGCTTTCGCTCGGCGTTCGTCTGTTTGGCAATATGTTCGCCGATGAGAGACTAGGCGAAACCGTTGCTGGACTTTATCCGCCCTACACGCAGTTTTTGCTTCCTTTGCCACTGATGGCTTTGGGTCTGTTTGTCGCCTTAATTCAGACTTTAGTATTCACCTTGCTTTCAATGGTTTACCTGAGCGAAGTGTCGCACGGTTCGCACAATGAACATGAGCAAGAAGAACATTCGCATTATAATGAACCGCACATTGAAGAAAATATGGCGATTCCGGTTTAAGGTAAAGGGAATAATGCAAAATTAAAAATTAAAAATGGCTTTGGAAGTCTAATTTTGAATTTTACATTTTTAATTGCTTTTTCTCTCATCCTTGTAAAGCGCCCGGTGAGCGGCGTGAAAAATCGTTTTTCGCACGTTGCCCGGCAAAACTCCAACTTGATTTGCAAAACATTGGACGAAAACACTCAATCGTTTTTTCCGGCGTTATTATAGCTTTGAAAAATAGTCAGCACGCGACAGGAGCGTTGCCTCTCCCAAGATGGCAATGGCATACCGGAAGCAGGCGAAATTATAAATCACCGCGCCCGAAATCGTCATTTTGAGTTTTTGTCAAATCGTTTGCTTTCTCAATTAACAAATAATTTTAGAGGAACAACCAAATGAAAAACTTCAAATATCTATTTCTTTCAGCTTTGGCTTTGCTGGTAATGAATGCAGCAGTTTTCGCGCAAGCGGGCGCGACAGCGGCACAGCCAGCTAATGCCGACACAATTGCTAGCTACAAAGCGATTGCTGCCGGAATCGGATTTGGCATCGCCGTTTTGGGCGGCGCGCTCGGTCAAGGAAAAATCGGCGCGGGCGCTGTCGAAGGCGCGGCGCGTAATCCGAGCGCGGCAGGTCGTATTCAAACGATTATGATTCTCGCCCTCGCGCTGGTTGAATCACTCGTCCTGTTCGCACTGCTCGTTGTTTTCGTTAAGCTTTAATAGGCTATCGAAAACCATAACTAAACTTTCGCGGCGGGTTTCTAAAAAGCCCGCCGTTTTTATTTCGCGTAGATTTTTATTATTCTTGAGCGTGAATCTAAATTTATTTCTGATATTTTACTAAACATGACTGACCAAATCATCGGGGAAACTTTAGCAGACAAATATCGAATCGAAGGGAATTGGCGCTCGGATGCAGTGAGCAAAACCTATCATGCACTTCAAGTTGCGCTTGATAAACCTGTCACGATTAAAGTTTTAAATTCAGCCTTGGCGGAGTATTCGGACATGGCAGAAGCGTTGCGGACGGAGGCTCGGATTTTGTCACGCATCAGTAATTCCCAAATTCTAAACGTGATAGATGTCGGCGCAGACAAAAATGGAACACCGTTTCTGGTTTTGGAGAATGCTGAGGGGCGAAGTTTGCGCGAATTTATTCGAGATGAAGGCGGATCATCGCTCGAACGCGCAGTCTCAATCGTTCGCCAAATCGCTGACGCGCTGACGATTGCACATTCAAACGAGATCGTTCATGGTGATTTAGCAACCGATAATATTTTGGTTGCGGAACGCGGCAACGCGGATTTTGTCAAAGTTTTGGATTTCGGCGCCGTGCGTGATTTGGATTTCGACGACGAGAAAACCGTTGTTCGCTCTGAGTTACCTTTTTACAAAGCGCCTGAGCAGTTAGCGGGCGGAGGCGCAGCCGATTCCCGGACTGATATTTACGCGCTCGGCATCCTGCTGTTTGAAATTTTGACTGGCAAACCGCCGTTTGTGGATGAAAACGCAGTTAGTTTGGCACAAAAGCATCTGCGCGATATTCCGCCTTCGCTAATCGCGGTGCGGCCGGACTTACCGCCTCAAGTTGAACAAGTTGTCCAACGAGCTCTTGCCAAACAGCCAAATCAGCGTTTCCAGACAGCAGCCGAGTTTTCCGATTCACTAACTAACGCTGTGCGCGGCAGTATTGGCGGAAGTTTGGGTTACGCCGCCAATTTTGAAAATGCTGAAATACGCCCGACCCCGCCCGTCACATCGCAAAATGGAGCAAATAATCCCTATAAGACAGCATTTATTGTCTTAATCGGAATCGTCACTCTGAGCGTATTCGCAATTTATCTAACCGGCGGTTTTCGCAACACTCCGACAACGCAGGCTAACTCCGACCCGAATGCTCTGCCGGTGCAGCCGCTCAATCCGGCGAGCAGCAACGGCGAGGATTTAAGTAGCGCGGGTTTACAGCCGCTCGGCAATAGCAATCTTGACCCAACTATTGTTTCGCCCGGCGGAGTGACGCCCGGCGGAATCGCTCCTCCAATTGGCGGCGGCATTCCGGCCGGTCTCTATCCTGGCGGCGGTCAAACAGTTGTTGTTCCCGGCAATTCAAACAGCATCTTTATGGGCGATCTGAATTCAAACGCTGGAGTTGCGGTTAACGGAAACTCCAACCGCAATGTAAACGCCAATCTGGTTGTCAATGGTAACTCGAAACCTGCGGCGAACATTAATGCCGCGCCCAGCCCGCGCCCCGCTAATTCCAACACCGGCGGCTCAAATGTAACCCCGACGCCAACGCCGACTGCCGCGCCAAGTCAAAAGCCGTCGCCACGCCCTATGCCTAAACCAACCGAAGCGCCGGTTAAACCGAATAGCACAGAACCAATCAGCAAAGCAGCACCGAGTGGAATGAATTAAAGGATAAGAAGATAATTAAAAATTCAAAATTAAGAATTAAAAATGGCTTTGGAAATCCAATTTTTGAATTTTACATTTTTGGTTCTTAATTATCTCTTCTTAAAGGCATTCCCAGCGATTGCCAATAAACATTGCCGGCGCGCCCGTGCCGCCCGCTTGACAGGGCGCACTACTGCGGCGGCAATTTGTACAATAAACAAAGGAACCATTGCCCATATTTTGCGCTGCCGGTAAAGCATTAAATTGTAAATTCGGCAATTGAACGGGAGAGTTGAATTGCACGTCATGGCCAAAAACGGTCGGTCTGCCGGGAACGCTTCCTTCTGCCGGTTGTCCGGTTGAGAAAATCACTTTACCCCCTTGAAAATTAGTGGCGCTAGCATTAACAGTAGTTCCGCAACCGATAATAAAACCGTCGTAGCAAAAACGATCACCGGTCGAATAAAGACGGGCATCCGGGTGAAGCCGGAAAGAATTTGCTTCATAAAGATTGCCCGTTGAAATAA
>JBDTZD010000094.1:0-1944 GCA_040005335.1 Pyrinomonadaceae bacterium
TCAACAGCATCGCAATTCCCGCAAATGCCAGACACGCGGTTTTGTACATCAACCCGTCGAGCGTTTCGAGAGAGGGCAAAGATTCGCGCAGTTTTTCAGTTTTAAAACTAAACAGCAAAACAAAAAACGTTGCCGCGAAAGCTGTAATCAAACCGGCAAACTCGACCGGATTGGTCCCTAGACTGAGATACATTTGCCCGCCCGTTTGGGCGAAATACTGTCCTGCAGCATCTGTCAATTGCTTTGGAGTTAGTTGCGCTCTTTCTTCGACCGTCATGTCCGACTGCTGACGCGCAATTTCCTTACCGGCGATGAAAAGCTGCTGCGGTGATTTTTGCAGTTGGGCTTGGAGACGCGGCTGAACGTCTTTAATTGAATTAACGCCGTTGGCAAAAAATACTATTGCCAAAACCTGTGCTAAAAATGCTCCGCGCAGCATCCAGTGCCCTGCTTTTTTAGCAGTTTCGTTATTTTGGTAAACATAAATTGCAAAAGCAATGATGACACCGAGCAACAATATTCCGGCAATGGCAAGTGTTTCGCCAACGTAAGGCAAATCAAGTCTGAACGGAGTCGGAATCGGTTTGCGCCCAGTGACGCTTGGCGGCAGAAAAATCCCGGTGCGGTAAACAAATTCACTAAAGACTGAAAATTTGCTGACCGTGGCGATCACGCCGAGGGCGAAAATAGAAGACCAAATCGCCATCGCTTCTGGTTTGACCCGATCCTTGAGCAAATAGATGACCGCCACAGCAAAACAGACGAGCGCCACTCCGTAACTTAAAGAAGCGACGCCGACGTGAATCGGTCGCCAATATGAATCAAGGACGGGCGGCAACTCGATAAATTCGCTGCCGATAAATCGCGCGAGGGTTAAAATCAACGCGGCGAGCGGCAAACTAAACGCCGCTAAGAATTGAAACTTTTTGCGGTTGGCTAGAAGCAGCGTTGTGATTCCCGCTCCAAAGGCAAACGCGAGGCTTAAATCGTACAAGTTAGCGAATGGAATATAGCGAAAAATCCAAGGTGTGATAGGATTACCGCCGTCGCGAAGAATAGCGATTTCGTGTTCATAACCAGCTACCCATCGCACCAGCCAGCTTGAAAGGTTGAAAAACACTCCGAGCGAGGCAAGAAACAACCCGGACTTTCGCGCCATTTCGGAAGGCGCATACAAATTGGTTAGTTGAAAAATAGCCGCCATCAGATAACAAGCCAAAGCGAGCATCATTAACGCGCCATCCGAAATAAAATTTTCGCCCCGGCTTATTTTCAGACCAAGCATTGCAAATGAGCCAAGAAGTGCCAAAATCGCCGGCAAAAAGTTGCGCCAAGTCGGTTGAATCTTGCGAATTTCTTCCATAAAAATATTTTGTACAAATTGAGTAAAATTGTTTATGCGGCTTTGAATTCGGAACTTTGAGCCGCAACTTTCTCGGCCACAGCCGCAATAAATTTTTCGTCTGAAAGCAATTTTTCAATCGCTTTATGTTCGGCTTGTCTGTCGCGCTCCATTGAGGCGCAAAGCTCCGCGCTCATTTGCTCTTGATACGAAGCAGCGTTTTGCTTTTCAGCACGATTCTCGAAATGCTGTAAAACATCGAGAGCAATCCAAAGTTGAACTTTAACTTTGGCATCACTCGCTCTATAAACTCGTTCGGGCGGAACACGACGATAGCGATATTTCCCCGGTTTGTGAATATCATCGTCATTCCAACCTTTTGCTATGGCTGCATCGTATTCCTCCTGCGTCACTTCCAAAATAACTTCGTCAGATTTAGAGTCGGTTGTATTCGTCATAAAGTTTTTCGTCCGAAGTTTCACTCTTGCGAGCCGTAATAATTCTAATTATTTCATCGTCAGACTCATCTGATTCAATCGTGAATGAAACACGCAACAATCGTTTTGCCGAATTGCCAATGCGAACAAATCGCTTTTCTTGTA
>JBDTZD010000417.1:0-6400 GCA_040005335.1 Pyrinomonadaceae bacterium
AGCAGCTTGCGGTTGGAACATTCAAAAACCGCGAGCAATTCCATCAGTTTGAGCATGGTCGTGTCACGGCTCGGAAAATAATCGGTAAAAGCGTTTTGCAAGATTTCGGGCGTCACGATAAATGAATCTACCGTTTCGCTTTGCTTGGCGGCTGTTTCCTGCGCGAGCAGCAAAACCGCTTCGATGTCTGCAGCGCTGTAATTTGTCATCATCTGCCAAATCTCGCTTGACTCTAAAACGTCGTCGGCGATGGCAAGCTTATTCTTACGATTGGCAGCGCGGGCGATTGCCAGCACCTCTGAGGCAATTTGCGGGTAAAAGAAGGGAATCTTGCGGTCAAGGCGTCCGGCGCGTTTGAGGTCAATGTCGAGCAAATCCGGGCGATTTGTCATTAGCAAAAAGAGGACTCGACCGCGGTTTTGCGTATCGGACATAAATTCCTTCATTTTTGCTACAATCCGCGAGGAAGTTCCGTCGTCACCCTCGCCTTCGCCGCCCGAACCAAACGAGCGGTCGGCTTCGTCAATAATGACAATAGTTTGACCGAGACTTTTAATAACGCCAAGTATCTTTTCCAGATTGCCTTCAGTTGCGCCAACCCATTTAGAGCGAATATTTTTTAGTCTGACGGCCGACATTTTAGCTTCACCAGCAAAAGCTGTCGCAAAATATGTTTTGCCCGTGCCTTGCGCGCCGGTGAAAAGCATTCCCATTGGAACGCGGTTGTAAAAGCCTTCGCGCATATTGCGAGCGACAAAGCTTAAATCTTCCTTGACAGCTTCGAGTCCGCCGACGGCTTCAAATCCGAAGCCGGGCTGAATAAATTCAAGCAAGCCGAAACATTCGCGCTCGATAATTTCGCGTTTGCGCTGGAAAATAAGTTTGTCCCGCTCTTCTCTGGCTTTTTGTTCGAGCGCCGAATTGTCAATCGCATCATCTTTTTTATCCGGGGCAAGCAATTCGACAATTTCTTCACGACTTTTGTCTGCAGTGAGCAGCGCGAGTTGATGCGACCTGGTTGGCACGTCTTCACCAGTTCCTAAAAGTTTGGCGATAAATTCTGTGCGTTCATTCAAATCAATTTCAGGTGTTTTATGCGGCTTTAAAATCGTGGAAAGCTGAATCAGTTTTAAACCGGCGGTCATTTCGGCATAGCGACGCCGATCATTTTCCGGCATTTCGGCATCAAGCAAAGCAATTGTTTCAGATCGCGTTTTCATGTCTGGCAAAGGAATTTCCACAGTGGCAATGCGCGGATTGGAAACTATTTTCGGCGCCAGTTCCGACATATTTTCAGCCAGCAAAATCACGATGTTGTCCTGTTCGGTAATTTGCGGCAAAAACGACCAGCGATGGAGCGTGACGATTGCCGCGCGATCAACATCGGCTTGAAACGATGGATCTCCGGCTGGCGCAATCGTTTCGGCATATTCGATAAGCAGAGCGTTTCGCGCCGTATCGCCAGCGGGTTTATGCGCCAGCAAAATCTCCAAACCATCGAGCCACTGTGTTTTGCTGTGCGCGGTCGTCATCGTTTCCAGCACGCTGAGGGACGCGTCGCGCCCGTCAGTCATAGATTTGCGATGAGCCAGACGAAAGCCAGTCGAAATGTTGTAAATCCCCACGAGGTCTTTACTCGGTTTGAGAATTGCACAGACCAGAAAATCCGTTAGCGACAGTTGTTTGCCGTCGTAAAAAATTGTGTCGTAAACGTTGCCGTGCAGAACGAAAAGCGAGGCTTCGCCTCGCAAATATCGTTTTTTTAATTCTTCAGCCCAATCCGGCAGTTCAATTTTATCGCTCATAACAATTTAATCTTTGTCTTTGCTCGTGCGCGGGCTGCTGTTACTGTTTTTCATCCGATTGATTACCGACGCTAATTGGATTTGGTTTTCCTTCGAGGAGCGGCACGACAAGGGCGGCCAGGCGTTGTTCTTCCGTCTGACGACGGTGTGCAAAAGTATCGGCTTGGCGGCGCATTTCCTGGGTTTCTGTTCTCAATGAGTCAATTTCAGCATTTTTCTGTTCGAGATAGGTTTTGACTTCTTCATTGATTTGCTGAATAAGCTGCATATTCTGGGTTTCAGCTTCGGTGGCGCGGCTGTTTAACATTTTTTGATAACCATCAAGCGCCAGATCGCGCCGGACGGCATCGGTGACTGGCGTTTCCGGACTAACGTTTTGAGCCTTGAGAGCCATTTTGACGACCAGAGTTTTGGTCGTCATCGGCTGATCTTTAAGCGTTGGATCATCAAGCAGAATGGCGAGTTTATCAACTGTAAAATCGTTTTCGTCAACTCCGGCAGCGGAGTAAATGTCAGCGAAAGTGGTATTTGACAAATCATCCGCATTATTTTCTGGAACAGCAAATTCCGGTGTCGGTTCAGCAACTGAAACCTCTTCTACCGTATTTGGCGATGGCGGGGGAACATCAACGTGTGCCGGCTGCTCGTCAACTTTAGAAATAAAAAAACCGCCTATTGAACTTAAAAAAGATGATTCTTTTGTGGCCGGTGACGGGCGTTGCTGTTCGTATTCGATTTGGGCTTGAGCATTGCCCGTCAGCGAGTCAACCTCACTTAAAAGTTTGTCTAAATCTGCGCTTCGTGCCATTTTGTTTTGGTCAGAACCGTCTGCGGTAGCGGGCGGTTTAGCTCGCGGCAGTTCAACCGTCCGCTACCGCAGACGGTTCTGACTCATTTTTATTTAATTCGTCTCAAATTTGTTTGTCGTTTTTGCTGCAAATTTTGCGGCGTCGGTGGAGCGGCGGCAAGCGGCGCTGGAGCTTCAGTCTTGCTGCTTAGAACATCTTCGTAAGTTGCTTTTAATTCGTCATCAATGTTGAGCGTCAGGAGCAAGTTATCAACTGCCGACGAAACGTTTTCAGGATCTGAAACTGTGAAAATTTCGTCTTGAAGAAGGCTCAAAGAATTTTTCACGACAGCCAATCGAGCCGAGAGCAATCGCAGCAAATCGCTGAGCTGCAAGGTGCGCTGCAGACGCTGTTTAATAATTCGCACATTTTGCGCTAAAACATCCCGGACTTTCGGCGATTTTTCGCTTTCGAGCGAGGCTTCATTGGTTTGCAACTCGCGTTGCAGCCGAGTTGTTAAACCGCTAATATCGCGGTTGGCGGTTGTATAATAAGCCTGCAGCATCCGCGCATATTCATAGCGAAAAGACCCGAGTTTATCAATCAAATCTTTGAGCAGATAATTGTTGCTGGCGAGATTAGCGTCTGATTGCCATTTTTGCTGGATTTCCCGGCAGAGCTGTTCGACGCCCGCGAAATCCTGCTGATAGTTTGGCGGAAGTCCAGCGACCAATTCTTTCTCTTTTTTAACGAGATTTTCCTGCCCTTCAATTTGTGAACGAAATTTTATCCAACGCTGCACCAGCGGATGCTGAGCGAGCAACACTGCGGCGACTTCGCCCGCTACGAGTAGAGCGCCAAAGCCGATGAAATTAATCATTACCATCAGCAAAAACATCACGCCGATAAAAGCTAGATTCCACTGACTTGAGACAACTTCTTTGACGTAATTTGGTTCTTGTTCCGGCATATAATTAATGGAAAGCGGAAAATGGAAAATTGACAATATAACCTAGCGTTGCAAAGTCAACATTGAATTGTTCTCTCAAATGTCGGTTTTCAGTTTTCCATTTTCCGTTTTCCATTAGATTATGACTTTCGTTTCGAGCTTTGGAAATTCACTGTACTTGATTTCCTTGCGAATTTCGAGAAAGCGCGGCGAATCTTCCACGTCTTCGTGATAAGCCAAGTCTTCAGCAATTAAATCATATTCTTTGACAATGCGTGCGCCTTCTGTGTCGGGAGCATCAGTCGGTTTACCGAGCAGATAGACGCGATCAGAAATTATTAGAGCCGAAGTTATATCGTGCGTCACAATTATAAACGTGTTTTTAGTATGTTGACCGGCGACGCGCGAGAGCAGACGAATGACACGGTTAATGTTGTTTGGGTCGAGACCCGAAAACGGTTCGTCATAAATAATGTAAAACCGATTTTGAATCAATTGTTGAGCAATCGCGACGCGCTGGCGTTGACCGCCGGAGAGCTGCATGGGGAAATTTTTCGCTTGTTTCGACAACCCGAAATCGGCGAGATACTGCAACGCTTTTTCTTCAGCCTCGGACTTTGACAAACGGCTGTTTCGTGCCGGTTCGACGAGATTTTGCAAAACCGTTCGGTCGTCAAAAAGCGGGTATCGTTGAAAAACAACTCCAACATCGCCGATTTGCACCGGACGCATTCCGCCTTGTTCGTCGCATAAAACCTGACCCGAATCAGGTTGGTCAAGTCCGGCAATGATTCGCAAAAGCGTCGTTTTGCCTGCGCCGGACGGACCTAAAATGCTTAAGATCTGAGGTTTATATTTAATGTCTCGAACGGTCAACGAAACATCTGTCAAAACCGGGACTCTCCCGCTGTCGCTGACAAAATGTTTCGAGACTTTATCAACCGTGAGCAAGTTCTCCATCATCACCGCCGGAGCGGAAAGCTCGCCGTCAATACAATCTTCTACTTCTTTTTCAGCCATAATAAATCAAAAATATTAAGCAATTTTAATTTAGCAACGAAGCAATAAAGTCTTTTGCGCCCGGCTGACCCGTTAACTCCAACCAAATTGAGACTTGACCTGATTCGATGGATAGCTTGAAGCTGAGAAAAGCGCAACATTTACGTTCAAAAATCACAAATTGCGCGAGTTCAAGCAGCCACTCGTCATCCGCCGGAAAGCGGTAAGCAAAACCATTTTCCAATTCTTTTGTTTCAATGATAGCAGGAACGATTTTTTGAACAACATCGTTTCGGCGCACCCGAAATGCACTATCAGACAACGTGCAAGCAATCGGACAATCAGTTTGGCTCATAAAAGTTAAGCTCTTTCCGAAATTTGCGTGTAGGGAAACAGCAAGCGTTTAAGCCACACAAAAAGTTGATCTTCGGCCACAGCGATGATGCCGATGATAATCAAATAAACATAAACTTTTGCCGGTTGATTGGCGAGAAAAAACATTTGCGCTCCGATTCCGCCTTCAGTTCGGTCAAAATTTTCGATAGCCACAATCATCGTCCAGCCAATAGCCGCGTTTTGCGCCACAATATCAATCATTTTGGGCAGCGTTGGACGAAAAACAACGGTGTAAAACGTCCGCCAATCGTTGTAATTTAAGACCCGCGCCAGCTCAAATTTGAGACGCGGAATCGCTGCAATTTCCGCCGTCATGCCAGTAATCAAAAAAAACGACATTCCAACCGCCAGCATCGCGATTTTTAAATTCGCGCCAATCGCAAAAAACGAAAGAAAAATCAGGTTAAAAGCAATAATCGGAATGTAGCGCAGCCACTGCAGAAATTTATTAAGCGGGTAGAGAAACGGCACAACGCTGATGTAAGAAAAAACGAGCGAAACGAGCGTCGCCCAAAACAACCCCAAGACGTTGAGCTTGAGCGTCGTATAAGTTGTAATTACCAAGTTGTTGCTTTCGTTCGAAGCATACATCTCCTGAAATGCCCGCCAAACCTCCGAAGGATAAGGCATCCCTCTGATTAGGCTCAAACTCCAGACTGCAAATAAAATTACCAGCCAGATGAACAGCAAATTGGCTCGCACAAAACGTCCCGGCGCACCCAGCAGGCGAAAAGCTTCGCGCACATTATTTTGCCGAAAACTGACTGTCGGTGTTGTTTTGGGAATTAATTTATCCGTTGTTGCTTCCACTATTTAGACAAATCAATGTTGAACCAAGCTTTGCTTTGACTTGGATTTCAAATTGATGTTATGCAATTAAAGCACAGTTTCAAAAGTAAACTTTAAGGAGATTTTTTTATGGCGCAAATCGAAGAACAAGTCCATCATAAATTCAAGGTTTTTGTCGGTGAATTAAACGCTGACCAAACCGTTGGCGAAATGGCTGGCGAAGTCGCCTCTTTTGCCGAACAGAATAAAGTTGCGGCAAAAAGCATCGGCGTCGAATATCTGGAATCAGCCAAACGCCTGATTATCACACTCGGTTACCGCGACGACGAAACGTTTTACCCAATTCAATTGCAATCCGTCCATTTAGGCAAAATTGATGCTCCCGGACATGATTTCAGTGTGCTCGAACAAAAAATGGCGGAAGCCGGTACCCCAGGACTAGCGTTCTTCTATGGCGGGCTGGTCAGCCGCAAGAACGTGCTGACCATCATGATGCAGTCCTTCGTCTCGATGGGCTGGACCACTGTCATCTGGTTCGCGGTCGGCTACTCGCTCACCTTCTCGGGCGACGTCGGGGGCGTCATCGGCAACCTGGACATGGCCTTCCTGCGCGGCATCAACCTGGATACTCCATATCCGGGTTCCGACATCCCGCTCCTCGTGCACGTTGCCTA
>JBDTZD010000131.1:0-1915 GCA_040005335.1 Pyrinomonadaceae bacterium
ACAAAGGAATTGGTAGAGACGGCTTTGACGTTTATGTCAACGGCAAAAAGAGTGGATTCGTTTCTTCCGGTAGCCCAGCCCCATTTTTAAAGAAAAACGTTGGCTTGGCGTTTGTACCAACAGAGTTTGCTAACGTCGGACAGGAAATCGAAATTGATGTGCGCGGCAAACAATTGAAAGCAAATATCGTAAATACTCCATTTTATAAAAGAGAGAAAAAATAATTTCGATTTTGGAGTTTTGCTTTTATCCAAAATCCAAAATCTAAAATCCAAAATTGAATTATGGCAAATGTTCCTCAAAATCTGCATTACAGCAAAGACCACGAATGGGTTTTGGTCGAAGGCGAGACGGCGACAATCGGCATTAGCGATTACGCGCAGGAATCGCTCGGCGATGTCGTTTATGTTGATCTGCCAAAAGTCGGTGCGACTTTCGCGGCACATGAATCAATCGGTTCAGTCGAATCGGTCAAAGCCGTCTCAGATATTTTTACACCCGTTTCGGGCGAAATTCTCGAAACCAACGAAGCACTAAACGACACGCCCGAAAACGTTAATTCCGACGCCTACGGCGCGGCTTGGATGGCAAAAATTCGATTGTCAAATCCGGCGGAAATCGAAGAATTAATGGACGCCAAAACTTACGAAGAATATTTGGCGGCAAACGCTTAAAAAACGCAAAGTGCAAAGTGCAAAGTGCAAAGTTTTTGACTTTCCGCTTTGCACTTTGCACTTTGCACTTTGCACTAATGAGATATATTCCAAACTCGCCTGAAGAGAGAGCCGAAATGCTCTCGATTGTCGGGCTCGATTCGGCAAAAGATCTTTTTCGCTCGATTCCGCATGACGTCCAATTAAATCGTGCTCTTAACATTACCGAACCGCTCGCCGAACCCACGCTGATTGCCGGAATGGAAATGATGGCGGACGAAAATATTGGCGCTCGGCGCACCAGTTTCTTAGGCGCGGGCGCTTACTCGCATTATTCGCCGACAGTCGTTGATTACATTATTCAACGCTCTGAGTTTTTTACATCCTACACGCCTTATCAGCCGGAAGTGACGCAAGGGACTTTGCAGTACATTTTTGAGTTTCAAACGCTTGTTGCGCAATTGACCGGAATGGACGTCGCCAATGCCTCAATGTACGATGGCTCGACTTCGATGGCGGAAGCTTTTTTGATGGCACAGCGCGTGACAAGGCGCGACAAAGTAGTAGTTGCCGACACGGTTCACCCCGAATATTTAGAAGTCGCCAAAACCTATGTTCAACATGGTGATGTCGAACTTGCAACAATAGCTTTTGATGCGGAATCAGGCAGAATTAACCTTGACGATTTAACGGCGAAACTTGATGACAAAACCGCCGCTCTGGTAATTCAATCGCCCAATTTTTTTGGCTGCGTCGAAGATTTACAAACGCTGGCTGAGAAAGCTCATGCGGTTGGCGCGCTTTTGGTTGTCGTCGTCACCGAAGCAATCTCTTTTGGATTGCTCAAAACGCCGGGGAGCAGCGACGCGGATATTGTTGTTGCCGAAGGGCAGTCTTTTGGCATTCCGCTCAGCTATGGCGGACCTTATGTGGGGCTTTTCGCTTGCAAGGAAAAATATGTTCGCAATATGCCTGGACGTCTGGCGGGTGTCGCTTACGATCAAAAAGGAAATCGCGGTTTTGTTTTAACTTTAGCGACGCGCGAACAGCATATTCGCCGCGAAAAAGCGACCTCAAATATCTGCACTAACCAGGGTTTAATTGCTCTGGCAGCTACAGTTTACATGGAAACGATGGGCAAAAAAGGTTTGCAGGAAGTCGCCGTTCAAAACGCGCAAAAAGCAGCGTACGCCGCCAAGAAGATTGTCGCTCTCGACGGCTTTTCGCTGCCGTTTTCCGCGCCTCGTTTTAACGAATTTGTC
>JBDTZD010000311.1:0-1911 GCA_040005335.1 Pyrinomonadaceae bacterium
GGGAGAAAAATAAATGAATGCAGAAGTTTCTCGAAAAAAACTTATCAGCATTTTGCAGGGCGCATATTCGGGCGAGATGGCGGCGGCCTATGCTTATCGCGGGCACTGGAAAACCTTGAGCGAGGGTGCTGAACGCGAGCGAATCCGGCAAATCGAAGCCGAAGAATGGTTTCACCGAGAAAATGTCGGGCTTTGGTTGGAAAAGCTAAACGCTAAACCGAAGCGAACGAGAGAAATTATCTTTTGGACAATTGGCAGATTTTTAGGCAATGCCTGTTTTGTTTCAGGCTGGTTTTTGCCGATGTACTTTGCCGGACGACTTGAGAACGGAAACGTCAAAGAATATGAAGACGCCGCGATGTTTGCGGGTGAAATCGGTTTAGTTATTTGTCAGGCGGAACTGCTCGAAATGGCACAAGTCGAACTGGAACACGAAATTTTCTTTCGCCAGACTGTCGCTAAACATAAACTTCTGCCGCTGATGAAATCGGTCTTCCGCTGGAGTTAGACACTTTAATAAATTCTATCACCTTTAATTTTTGATTTTGTATGTGGCGGTCTCGTTCGGCTTGAGATTGGCGGCCGGTTTGACGTCAAAGATAATCTCATGCGGCACAAAATTATTATCGAGCCGTGAAATTTTAATTATTCGCGTCGTTCGACATTCTCTTTTGTCCGCCGTTTGGCCGGCAACATAACATCGCAGGGTAATCAAATTCGCTTTGCTCAAACTTTCTGGTAATCGCACGGCAATGCGAAAATAACCGTTGCGGTCAACTCGGAGAAGCGGATTGTTCCAATCCGACTGGCTTGTTTTACCATTTCCATCCGTAATTTCCAGCGAAACAGCCGTGCCTTTATTCTCGGCAAAAACTTCAACATAAAGGTAATTCCGCAAATCATCAATAGTATTAACATCAAGTTTTACCGGGTTAATGCGATTTTCGCGTGTGGCTTCTTGAGCCATTATTTGATAAGTCCAAGAATTTTGATCCATCACGGTTTCGCGCGATTTAGCAGATAAGTCAGCGTCAACGGGATCCAAACCAAAACGCAGTGCAGTACAGCCTGTATCCGCGAAATTGTTGTTATCGGTGGCGGTTAAAAACAATGGGTGACTGCCGAAAATGCGTTTGCCGGTGAAATTTTTTGTTTGATGATTAGCGGCTTGATAAATCTCGGAAACAATTTTGTCATCTTTAAATCTAACTTCGTAAATCCATTCGATGTCGGTTAACCGTCCCCATCGCGCCAGCAGCGCCGCGGCTGGGGTACCCCCATCCTCGTTGGAAAAAATTATGGTGTAACGGATTCGCACTACATTGTTAGGTTCGTCAAAAATTTCGTAATAGGTAATGAGCGGAATGTCGGTAAATTTATCCACTGAATTTGGACGAGCGTAAATAAATGGTGAATTTGAGCGCGCCAAAAAAGTTTTTTTATAGCGGTCAAAATCATAATACTGCGGTGAATTTTTGGGAACAGGATGAGAGAGCGGAACGTAAGAATTAAGCGACATCGCGCCGGGACTGAGCGCGTAAACTTTTACTTGTTTGGCGTTCGCTGCAGAATGTGCTTCGTTTAAAACAACCGTAATCGTATGAGCGCCTTGGCCAAGTTCACCCAGTTCAAGTTCATAAGAAAAGTTTTTAGGACCGGCGAATAAGATCACGTCTTGATTGTATTTGCCATCCACAAAGACAGTGACGACAGCGGCTTCGGCTCCCGCTTTCGCCCATGAACCATCAGTCACGCTGGCGTAAATCGTTAAAGAGTTTTCAACTGCAGAATTACTAAGTCCAAAACTAAAAGTTTTTAAAACCGCTCCTGTTTTTTCCAGCGTCGGTTCAGCTTCGCATTGAGAAAAAACCGAGAGTTTGATTAGCAAGACAATTGTAGTAACAAGAAATG
>JBDTZD010000426.1:0-6327 GCA_040005335.1 Pyrinomonadaceae bacterium
GCCGGCTCAAAACTAGATAAAGCCAATCTGCTCGGCGTGCGGGTGATTGATGAAAATCAATTTAGTGAGATGGTATCTTAATTTTTATGTCAACTGATAATCTACAACTTATTTATACAATTTTATGCGACGATGTGCGGCTTGAGATGGGCAACAAACTATCGCTAATGGGTGTTTTTCAAAACATGATGGTCGAGCGGACGCCGGTTTCGCTGATCAAGTTTGCAGTCGTTCAACACTGGCGCGGGGAGGGAAGCTACATTGCGGAAGTTCGGGTTTTGTCGCCCGACAAAATGCAGGTTTTAATGGCTTCGCAGCCTACGCAAATTGTTTTATCGGATGGCGGTTTTGCTGATAACGTTAGCTTTTTTATCAATGCCGTTTTTCCAACTGCCGGAACTTACTGGCTGCAGACCCTGGTTAATTCAAATTTATTTGACGAATTTACGATCAATGTTAAAGAGGTAAATCAGATTAGCGAATTAAACAGCGACAACGACGAATTCCCCGAAATTGTTCAATAAATGATTGGTCTTTGGTTATTGGTCTTTGGTCTTGGTAATTCAGTTTTAACCGGTACTGTGATTATAACGAAATTCAAAGACCTAAAACCCAAAACCAAAGACCAACCATTTATTGTTTAGCTTTAAGCGTCAGAGCAATGCGAAAGGCTTCGCCGCCGGAAAACTCAAAATCTTTGGTGGCTGGCTCCATGCCGTTAATATTTGCCGAAATGCGGTAACGCGCGGTTTCCGACGGGAGCCGAATCGCAAACTCGCCGTTGTCATCGGTATATTTTTCGCCCATTTTCTTGAGGCTGTCGCCCGTGATTCTGGAAATTTCGATTTTTGCCCCGCGCACGATGCGCCCGTTAGTATCGAAAACGCTGCCGCGAACAAGTGCTAATGTCCCTTTATCAATTCCTAAAATCAACCGCGAGAGTTTTAAAATTGTTCCGGCTTTAACTTCAACATCGCCTGAGACGCCTTCGCTGAGCCCTGTTTTGTTAAAAATAAATCGGTAAACGCCGGGTTTTAAATTTGCAATCGTAAAATCGCCTTGCCCATTGGTTTGTGCGGTTGCCACCGTCATTCCATTTTGTCTGGCTTCGACAGTCACGCCTGCGATTTTGTTGCCGCTCGTGTTTTTGACTGCTCCTTTGACACCACCGGTTGTTTTATCTTGAGCCAGCGAAACAAAAGAAAATAAGCAAGTAATTAAGATTGCTAAAAGCATATTTTTCATATCATTTTGGCCACTCGAATTAAAAAGGATAGAGACTTCTCTTCGCCCTCAGATCTATGATTTTGTTTTTAGTTTACTGCTGATTTTGCCGTTTCGCCGCGAAATTCGTTCGCTACATCGTTGATGATGTCAGCTAGTGTCCGGGTTGGCTTGTAACCGATTAAACGATTGGCTTTTTCCAATGACGGGACGCGCCGCTGCATATCTTCAAAACCTTCACCGTAGGCTTCCGTGTAAGGAATATATTTAATTTCGCTTTCACTTCCTGTCATTTCAATAGCGGTTTCGGCAAGTCGTTTGATTGAGACTTCTTCGTCGTTGCCTAAATTGACAACCTGTCCGTAACAGGCAGGAGTTTCAAGCACTTTATTTAATCCCTCAATCACGTCCAAGACATGCCCAAAACAGCGGGATTGCGTTCCGTCACCGTGAACCGGAATTGCTTCATTATTTAGAGCTGCCTGCACAAAACGCGGGACGACCATTCCGTATTGTCCGGTTTGACGCGGGCCGACCGTATTGAATAAACGCACGACGGCAACCGGCAGACGCGATTCTTTCCAGTGCGCGAGAGCCAAAAATTCGTCCAAAGATTTAGCACAGGCGTAAGCCCAGCGATGTTTACTGGTTGCGCCGGTTAAAACGTCGTCCTCTTCGCGGAAGGGAACTGAAGTACCTTTGCCATAAACTTCGCTTGTCGAGGGAATCAAGACACGCTTGCGGTAACGAGCGCAGTGCCTCAAGACAACATCGGTTCCGCCGAAAATCGTTTCGATGGTTTTAACGGGCTGCTCCATAATCAACCGGACACCGACTGCGCTCGCCAGATGGTAAACTCTATCCGCGTCGCGAATCAATTCTTCCATCAGCTTTTCGTGCAAAACCGTGTCAATTATCACTCTGAACCGCTCGTGCCCTTCGAGATGCTCGATGTTTGCATAGCGTCCGGTCGAAAGGTCATCAATAATCGTAATTTCGTGATTTTCGTTTAAAAGTTTATCGGCAAGATGGCTTCCGATGAAACCCGCGCCGCCTGTTATCAAATATTTCACAGTAATGATTCCTCTTAAAGTTATAAAAATACTCGCTCTCGCAGATACGACTGACTTTCCACACTAATTGTTCATTCTTTGGGCAAAATAGGGAATAGTCTTTTCTAAACCATCGCGCAATGAAATTTGCGGCTGCCAACCGAGAGTTTCTTGGGCGCGAGTAATGTTAGGTTGGCGCTGTTTGGGATCGTCCTGCGGGAGCGGTAAATGCTTGATCTTAATGTCTGTCCCAATTGCGTGCGCGACTTCCTGCGCGAGCTGATTCATCGTAAATTCGCCGGGATTGCCTAGATTAACCGGCAAGTGCAGATTCTCGCCTTCCGTATTCATTAAACGAACGAATCCTTCGACCAGATCCTCAACATAGCAAAAAGATCTGGTTTGTTCACCCGTTCCATAAATAGTCAGCTCGTCGCCGCGCAAGGCTTGGACGATAAAGTTTGAAACCACGCGCCCGTCATTTTCGAGCATTTTGGGTCCGTAAGTATTAAAAATGCGCGCAATGCGAATGTCCACTCCGTTTTGTCGGTGATAATCCATCATTAAAGTTTCGGCAACCCGTTTACCCTCATCGTAACACGAGCGAATTCCGATGCAGTTGACGTTTCCCAAATAATCTTCCGTTTGCGGATGAACAAGCGGATCGCCGTAAATTTCACTGGTTGAAGCTTGAAAAATACGCGCTCTGACGCGTTTCGCCAAACCAAGCATATTAATTGCGCCCATTACGCTGGTTTTAACTGTTTTGACCGGATTGTACTGATAATGAACCGGGGACGCGGGACACGCCAGATTATAAATCTGATCAACTTCAAGCAGGATTGGTTCGGTCACATCATGACGAATCAGCTCAAAACGATGATTATCAAGCAGCGCGAAAATATTTTCGCGCCGTCCGGTAAAGAAATTATCGAGACAGATAACTTCGTGATTATCTCCGAGCAGTCGTTCGCAAAGGTGTGAACCGATAAATCCGGCTCCGCCGGTAACTAAAATTCGCATTTTTCCTATTTTTTGTCGAGAAAATCTGTCAAATTGTCTGTCAATAATGAACTTCAGCCGTCAAGGGAGCAGAAATAAAGCCTATCATAAACCTCTTGCGAACAACAAAAACTGCAAAATCTGGTTATTATTTGAGAGCAAAGAAAACGGCGGGTTTTCCCGCCGCTAAACAAATTATTTCGGTGAAAATCAAGAATTTGGAGTTGGAGAGAGCAATTGGTAATTTCCCATTTCACGATTGTGCGAATCAAGCGCGCCCATTGCATCGCTCGTTGCGTCAAGCATTTGTTTCGTCATCGCAATCGAATCACTCAATTGTTCGAAGTCTAATGAACTCACTCGTTCCGGAGTCGGCAAAGTGACGATTTGGTCATTAACTAAGCCAAAAAAGTTTTCGATTGACTGCAATTGTCCTTCGACAAGTTTGACGCTTTTTTCCAAGTCATCAAAAGCCGCAACGCGCCGTTTCAAAATTTCAACGTTTGCCTGCTGAATGCGTTTCGTTCGCTCGTCAGTGGCATTATTAGCCGCATATTCGGCTTGTTTTAGCTGATTATAAACAGCCTGTCGGTTAATCGAACGCAGATGATATTTGCGACGGCGATAAACGTCAAGCAAGTCAACAAAATCTTCCCAGCGATGATCGAGCGTTTTAATGTTTGAGGGTACTTCTTTAGCTTGCGTAAACTTTTTGAAGTTGTTATAGATTTGCTCTTTTAAAACGCGCAGGTAAACGACAGCTTCACGTTCGCGGGGATCAAATTCTTTAATAAGTTTTTCGCGCTGGGCGTCGCGTAACTGGCGCAGGCGCTCCTTATCGCGTCCATCAACCAATTTCTTATAAATAGTTGTTGCCGGAACTGAAGCTACATAAGCGGCTTCCATTCCGAGCGCCACGGCCAGAGGAATTACCGATTGAGTGTAGGCGGCGGCGACAGCAAAACCCGCCAATCCCCAGAAATTGACCGGCTCAATCATCGCTTCTTTAACGTATTTCCAGTTATATTTTGACCAGTCAGCCATAAACTAAATGCAAAATTAAAAATTAAAAATGCAAAATGGGTATAATTTACATTTTTAATTTTACATTTTTAATTTTTATTCTTTACCTTCTTTTAACAACCCTTGATTTTGTCCGTTCGCGCTGTAATTTGAATTGCCGGACGAAAGCAGATTATCACCGCTTGGCGCGCTCGGCAGCATACCCATCGATGCTTTATATTCAAGCAGTTTATCATGCAACTGCATATCCATCGCTTCGCGTTCGATATCCTGCATTTGCGAGTCAACGCTGCTGGTTCCAAGCTGCAGTTTAGCTTCGGCGGCGGCAACCTTGCGATCAATTTTCTCGCGCATTTCGTTAAAGGTCGCGGCGTCGTCACCTAAATTGAAAGTCTCCATCGTTTGAGCAAGCTGTTCCTGCAGTTTCGCTTGCTTGGAGGCGGAAATCAGCTGCATTGCCTCCGCTTGACGTTTTTGCATTTGCAAAACGTAATTGTCACGAGCTTTCAACGCCTGTTTGGAAGCCGAAGTAGCATGTTCAAGTTGTACCGAAGTTTTTTGTAAATCGAGTTGCGCTTGTCCCAACTGTCCGATGTAGGCGGTAGCGATGTCGTCGCGTCCCATTTTGACCGAGGCTCTGACTTTTGAATCCAGATCCACAACTTGCGATTCGAGGCGTTCTTTGCTTTTTGCCAGCAGTCGTTCGGTCGCCATCACTTGTGAAACTGAATTGTTTAAATCCGGCACGCGGTCGCGCATATCACGAATCGTCTGTTGTAAAATCAGTTCGGGGTCTTCTGTCCGCTCGACAATGCCGCCGAACAATGACCGCACCGAACGCTTCAACCTTGCATACAATCCCATTTTTCTTCACTCCTCTGGAAACGATATCGCCGCCGCTGTGGGTTCTACGACGTTACGCCAATTTTAGTTCCAAAACCCTGGGCGTAAGTATAACAAGAAATTGCCGAATACTGAAGACTCGAATCAAAAATCGAATGTTACGAAAGACGGCAAATTCGGCAATCCAAACACTCCCTTTTGAGGCTTCGATGAGGCATCTATATAATCCGCTCAAAAAAGGTTTTATTTCAATTTTTTAATATCTTTTGGTTTGATAAAAAGCGCGTCCGGCACTGGGTCATTAAACCTGATTGATTCATAATTAACGCGGCTGGTTTGTTTCCCGTTGCGATAATGATCAATGATGTAAGGGACAAAAACACCGCCAACTTCGACGAATTGGGCAAACCGATCTTCTTCTTTAGATTCCTCAGCGCCGACGTTTGGGCGGTTGTAACTCACTTTAGCGGGCGTTCCATCTTGCGCCGCAAACTCAAATTCGATTGCCAAGCCGTCCGCATAAGTCAATTTAACGACTTCGTTTCGCTTGCCAAGGCTTGCTTCGCGTCGTCCAACGTATTCAAGTTTGGCATCCTTCTCATTTCGCCAATTGCCGCGCAAAAAACTGTCCAGACCCGTCCGAATCGAAAATTTAAAATCCGCCACTTGTTCGGGCGTTTGGTCTTTTAAGACGCGCGCTCCCGTGTCGGCAAACCAACCTCCGTCACCAACATTTGTCTGAATCGTTTTTACGCCGCCCGTCTTAAATTCGGTGCGTTCTTTGTCTGGGTAAACGATGTAATCAGAAAACGTACTTGGCAAACTCGCCTCATTTTCTTTCATTGCTGTAAAGTTGCCCCGCCCCGTCGCGGTTTTCACGGCTAAATAACGCTCGCCGCCTAAACGTTGAATTGCTTTTTGGATAACCGCTTCGGCTTTTTCATCAGATTGATAGATTTTGGTGCCAAATAAACCTGTTTCGTCGGGTGTAAATGTGTATTCGATAGTTTTCGTCACGCTGATTGCAATACCATTACGCTTCTTCGGCACATATTTTATTTTTTTCGCCGCTTTGGCAGCTTGTTCGGTTAACCCGTAAGGCAACTCACAAATCGGCGTTATGTTTCCGACCTTGCCATTCGCTAAAAGTTCGACCCTCAAACGTACTACGCCAGATTTGCAA
>JBDTZD010000409.1:0-21253 GCA_040005335.1 Pyrinomonadaceae bacterium
GCGATTTGCGAGGCGCGTTCGACGATAAAAACGACTATTTTGTAAATGGCGAGCGCCGCCTGAACAAAACCGCCGCCCGGAACAAACATCGTCAAAAGTTTTTTGATTCCGGCTTCAACTAGGGTCGTCAGGAGCCAGCTTTTGATACCGCCGATGACGGTTTCTTCCAAATTGCCAAAGTCTTTTTTAACCTCCGCCCACAATTCAGCCGTGCCGCCCGTGAACAATATTTTGAGATATTCATAAAGTTTTTCGAGCAGAGCGAGGTTGCGTTCGCCGATGAGAGTAGCGGCTTTTTTGCGAATTTTGTCGTAGGTCAAACCGGCGACGCCCATTACCAATTTGAGAATCGAAGGCGCTGACAAATCTTTCGGCAATTCAAATCCTTCGCCGCCCAAATTTCCGAACAGCCACTGGGCAATCGCTTCTTTGAAATTCTTGGCAAAGTTTTCTTTGAACTGCGAAAAACCTTGTCGAAGCGCCTTAATCAAGTTGCCGAAAAAGCCAATTGGGTCGGAGAGAATATCCAAAATAACACTGACGGCTTTCTTTAAAATCGCCACTAATTTGTCTTTGAAATCAAGAATCAGTTGAGCAATTTCAGCGATTTTTTTCGCCAGTTTATAAGCCGCGCCCGCGTTTTCAGCTTCAATGTCGGCGGCCAGCGTGTTGCCTTTATCAATCGCCGATTTATAACTTTCCGCTAGTTTCTGCGCCAGCGCATTTTTACGCTCTTCGACTCCGGCACGCATTTCGTCAAAGCGACCGGAGACTTCCTTTTCGGCGGCTTTGCCGATTTCTTTTAAAGTGCTGCCTTTTAATGTCGAAACATAGTTTTTAATGCGCGTTTGTCCTTTATCAATTTCGTCTTTAGCTTGTTTGAGGCGCGTTTCGACCGTGTTGGCAACACGATCTACCAGCGTGTCCATTGCGGCTTTGAAAAATTCAAGATTTCGATTGATGATTTTTACGATGCCTTTCGGCGTTGCCCGAAAAAGGTCGGCGATCCAACGCGCTTTACCACGCAAGCCGCTGTATCTATCGTCTTTATAATCATCAATCTCGCGCTCGGTGTTGGTTTTCATTTCGGCGATGGCAGCCGCCGAACCGTTGTCGAACATACTGAAAACGGTAATTTCAAGCGTGGACAAATGCATCTCAACCAGCATTTTGGTTGTGTTATACATTCCTTCGATCCGGTCTGCAACTTCTTTCCGCGCCATTTCATCTTTGGCTTTGGCGGCAAGTTGACGCGATTTGACGGCCGCGCCGGATTTGATTTTTACTCCCGCGAGCGCGAAAAGATTGCGGCGGCCATCGCTTTGGGCTTTAACAACGGTTTGACCGAGCAGGATTTTTTCTTTGGCGCGGTATTTGGCGGGCGACGCGTTAGCCGTCTGTTCGACTTCAGATTTTGCCGTCAAAACGGCCGTAAAACGTGGGTCGTCGGCTTTTTTTAACTGCTTCGGCGTCACCTGCGCGTCTTTTAATTGTTGGTCGGCATCGCGTTTGCTTTGTTCCTGTGATATTTCCGCTTCGGTTCTTGGAATCGGCATTCCCTCGGCGGCGTTGACAACAGGAACCGGAGTCGGCGGGACAGGCGGCAAATCTTTAACCTCTTTGCCCTCCACGCCCGCCGTGCTTGGTTTTTGTCTGGTCGTCGTCTTGATCTGGGATTCGGCGCTGCTTTTCTGCTCGCTGACTTTGCCGGAGACCGCGCCCTTCATTTCCTCCTGCTTGCCGCCTTCCATAAAATTGTCGGCGTCATCCAGCGTTTCCGGCATCACTTTTTTGATTTCGGCACGGAGAACCGTCCGGAAATCATCCGGCGCAACCTTTTCGGCTTTTGCGGCTTTCATCAAATCGGTTTGTTTTTCTTTGGCGCCCGCTTGTTTTTCGTTCGGCGGGCCTTTGGCAGCTTTAGCAGCTTCAGCGGCTTTTAATTTGGGGAGCGGGTGTTTTTTTAACTGGTTGGATTTTTGTACGACTTGTGTTTTAACTTTCTGAAAACGCGGATCGGCTTGCGGATCGGCAGGCTTGGGAACAAAGCGTTTTGTGCGAACGGCAACAGGCATAGTAAAAAAGTTTTTCTACCACCGATCAAAACTTTGATGGGTTTCAAAGTTTTCTCGAAGCGGGCAAATCGCCCCGATTTTGCGGTACTCGCGGCGGAGGGCGTTTTCAAGGTGCGCCCTATTTAACAAAGTTTTGTTTCCGACAGCGAGCGCCGCGGCGTGAAGCGCGACGTTTCGAATTTGCCCGCCGCTTAACTCACATCTTTGAACGACTTCATGCAGAAAAGCGGATGAGACGGTGTGGTTTTCCGGCAAATGCAACTGCCAAATCCGCCAGCGCTGCGCCGCGCCGGGCGGCGCAAATTCGATGACAGCATCCATCCGGCGTTCAAAAGCTGAATCAATTCGTCCACCGGCATTCGTCGTCACAATCAGGATTCCTTCAAAAGATTCAAGTCGTTGCAGCAAATAATTAGTTTCGAGATTGGCGTAACGGTCATTGGCGTTTGACACATTCGTGCGCTGCGTCAGCAGCGCGTCGCCTTCGTCAAGCAGCAAAATCACATCAAGTTCTTCGACGTGAGCGAAAACCCGGGCGAGATTCTTTTCGGTTTCGCCGATATATTTGTTAACCACTGTCGAAAGGTCTAGGCGGTATAAATCCATTCCTAAAGCCGCAGCCAGCAGGCGCGCCGCAAAAGTTTTGCCCGTCCCGCTCGTCCCGCTAAAAAGGGCGCGAACTCCGGTTTGCAATTGCTCGCGAAGTGCCGCGCCAACACCGGAGCGCAGGCGTTCACGCGCCCGACAACGGGCTTCGAGTTGTTCCAGATCGAGCTGCGTTTCCGCGCTAACAGCGAGGTGGCTCCAATCTGCAACGAGCGTTTCGAGATGCGTCGCCAGCGTGTCGAGCGCTTGGCGATTTAGGGCGCGGGCGGCTTGGCTGACATCGGAAAGGCGAATTTTCTCGCTTTTGCCGAGTCGCGCGTAAGATTTCGCAAGCTGCGCCGTGCGCCGAATGTTGCCGCTCGACAAACGAAACTTTTCACTAATCGCATCAAGCTCGTCCGTTTGAGACGCGCCAAAACTTTCCTGCCAATGAATTTTTCGCTCCGATTCTTCAGGTAATTTGATGTTCAGGGTAATAGCTTTTTCAACCGCCATTCCGCCAACGCCGCCTTGTTTTCCGATTGTCACCCCAAAAAATTTGACGGTTTTTGCCAGCGCCGGCAATTCAAAAGTTTCGCTTGGCGCGACATCCAACCGAAAAACGGGGAGCGCGGGCAACAACGCAGCGAGCGTTCCTATTATTCGCCAACGTTCCTGGTCTTTTTGTTCATACGCGGTGATTTCGAGCAAACCGAGTTGCAGATTGTTTGCCAGCGCCCCAAGCAAACTTTTTCTCCCGTTGTGCTGGGCGGAGCGCACAATCACGGCTTGTATTTCTTCCTGCTCAATGAGTTTTGGCAGAGCCGCGAGAGATTGTCTTAGATCGTCCGGAATAACCAGCGCGTCGAGCGGCAAAAGGGTTTCGGGCGGCTCGTATTTCGCCCAATCCGCCAAATTATTCTGTTTCTCGCCGCGCAAAACATCCCATAGGAAACTTGTCGTCTGGATTGTCCATTCGGAACGCGGAGCATCATTGTTGCCAAACTGGATCAAACCCAAATCACGAAGTCGCCTCAGCTCGACTCTGACAAAATCGGTTTTCGTTTGTTCATTCCACCAACCACCCAGCAGCCCAACAGTCACCCGTCGTTGTCCGGCAAGTTCGTGCAAAGTTTCAAACAAACCGCCGAAACGCGAATCTTCTTCGACTAATCCAGCGCACATGAGCAAAATAATTGCCGAGTGCGAAACGTTGCACTGCTCTTGCAAAACCCGCAGAGGCAAATGCGCAGCGCTCTTTTTCTCCCACGCCGCCAGTGCTTTTTCCCACCAGTCGGCGGCTTTTTCATCAGCCAAATTGTCGGGTTCGCGTCCGGCAAGCCGCTCGTCGTACGCTGATAAGAAAGGAAAGTCGGCAAACAACGCTTCTCTCGTGCCAAAAGTTTGCGCTAATTGCCTGGTCAAATGCGCTGTCGCCGCTAAAAAATACAAATCAAAATGTCCGGCGGCAGTTGGCGCCACATCCGCAAATGGTTCGGCAGGCGAAGCATTTCCGGCGGTTTCACCCACTGTTAACTGACCGTTAGTGCTCAAATTTTGTTGTGTAGAAGCCAGCATTTTCTTCATTCAATACGTGTGTTAAACCAAACGGCGCATTTCCAGCCGCTTTCCTGCTTTGGTAAAAATCCCTTCGTTGAAGTTGGCATTAACCCGACATAATTTCTCTCTCTTTCAACCACTAAACAAAATGAAAAGCGACGAATTTTCCGGCAGCCGGAATCCAGTTTGGATTCCGGTCAAGTCCTGACAATCTAATTGCCAAGGGCAAATCCGCAAGCTTGAAAAACGCTTCAAAATGCGTTGCCGTCACCACGATTCGCGCGCGACGTGCTGACAAAGTTTGGTTTAATTCAAATTCAGAATCTATATTTAAGGCTTGTTGTAATCTCGCTTTAGCAAAAAGTAAAAAATACTGCAGCCAAAATTGAGCGGGCGTTAAATCAGCTTCGTTGACAATGGCTAAATCATCGTTTTCAATGGTTGACGAACGATTAACATCATAAGTTTCCAGCTCGCTTTCCAAAGAGTTTTCGATAGATTCTTCATCGGCGAAAACATCAAACACACAAAACCCTGCTGGATGGTAAACATTCAAACGTCCGTTTTTGTTTGTCCACAACCAGTTTGCGGATGTCGGAAAAGTTTTTAACCACTTGGACGGCATCCGCCACTCCAGCGACGGCGCGAAGCCGTCTCCTGCTGGCTGAGTCTTTTCGCGTCCGGCAAGATTTGCCAGCAAATCCCAGACAGCATCGGCTTCAATTTCACCACCAATTAACTCTCGCCCCACCAAAGCCACAAAATCCCAAATATTGAGATCAATTCCGGTTTCGAGCGGACGCGTAAAATCGGCGTAAAGATCCAAATACAACGCTAAATTCAAGAGAAAGAAAATTCCGCCAAAACGAGTTTCGATCACGATTTCAAAGGGATATTCAATTTCGCTCGACTGGGTTGCCGCATTTTGAACCGCTTTTTGTGAAGAATCAGATTTGTCCGGTTTTACCGGTTTGTCGGTAAAATTAGTCTCGCCGATAAATTCTGCAATCTTTCTCTCAAAGTTTGAATTTAACTTCTTCGTTAAATTTCCGCTTTCTCGCAGATCGTTTGCTGGTTTTGGTAAATTTTCCGAACCAAGGTTCGTGGTTATTTCTGGCGTTAAAGTTTCATTTGTTTGTTCAGCCAAATCTTTTTTTGACTGATTGTTAGCACGAGGTTTGTTCGCTGCACTAATATCATGAACGGGTTTTTGGTTTTCAACCTGTCGTTGAAAATAAAATTCGCTGCTTTGTGTTTGAGGCGCTTTTCCATCAAGGTCAAAAACCACTTTTGAGTCTTTGTTTCTAACTTGATTTAAACCGCGCTTTTTTTTAGCTGCTTCTGTTTTGAAACGCCATTCGTGTATCTTTGCGGCGAACTCGGCTAAGCGCACAATTTGCGGAGCACGAAAAAGCGTTAGTCCGATTCCTAATAAAACCTGTTGTTCAAAACCTAGGCTTGAGGTTGCTAATTCGGGAACCCATCTAGCCCAAGGCGCGACCGGAGCGGCAAAGCGAGCTTTCACAAATTTTGCGCGTTCGTCCGATTCAAACAAAACCGCTTGTATTTTATTCAACCCAAAACTTGTAACGACTGCTTGCAGCAAACTTTCCGCTTCATTCGGTTGCAGCTTGCCGACAAACACAGTCGCCATTTTTGCCCGCGCCAAATGTTCAAAAGCGGCGGGCGCATATTCGCTCGACTCTAACCAAATTCTGGCAATATTTTCAGCGATTACCAGATTTGAAAAAAGCGATTTCCACCACCAGCGCGCGTGTAAACTGCCGCTACACCAATCTCTTGCCAAACATGCCAGCAATTCGGCGGAATCCGCGAAATAAACGCTTTCAGCCGAACCTGGAACGCTTTCCCACGCGGGTCGCACCGCCCGGCTGGTCAGACGCTCAATTTCACTGACCACCGAGTTTTGCCACCTCGTCGGCAAACGCATTTCACCCTTAGCCGGATCGAGCGTTTTCGGGCGCGGATCATGTAATTTTTTGAGGCAAACGATGGCGGTTGCGGGCAAACCCGCCGGTTCAAAATCAGCCGCTGCAAACAAATTCTCCAGCCGCAGTCGGGTAGCCAGCGAATCAATCTGATTCGCTTTAATTTTGAGCCGCGAAACGACTGTTGATTTGTGCCTCAAAACGTCCATTTTTACGCAAATCAGAAAATGCGACGGCTAAAGAGTGGTTACCATTCTTAAAGATGCTTCAGCTTTTTGATTTTCAAGCTTGGCAAACTATTTGGATTGAGTTGACAGCAAATTTTGCCGATTCTTTAACGCCATTCCATTCTGCGGTCACAAAATACTGATGTGTTTCATTGTTGATTCGACTGAGATTCAAAATCTTGCTGAGATTGGTTGAAAAATCCGTGTCATCGTCGGATTCCAGATCTTTGATTGTTTTGGTTTGCTTAAACTTTTCTTTTTCGGCTTTGAGATCAAACACCAGGATCGGAGTTGCATTTACTTCTCTTTCAGAATCAAGCTTTAAACGGTTAAGAGTAATCTTAAAAACTTTCGGATCGGGCGCCGTTTTTGACGCGCGTGAAAATCTCACAATCATTCCCTGGATCATCGCATCATCGGGAAGCTGAACCGGCAAACCACCTTGAACCAGCGTGTCACCGCTAATTTCCGGCGGGACGGATGCCTTGCTCAAATCTATTATCCATTCAATATTGTTACCGCGCTCATTTGGCGGTAACGGCATAAAGTTTGGAGCAAAAGTCAGAATCCGCGCGGTCGAGACTGGCTGCACCGTCAATCCAATCTGTCCCGCAATTGCTCTGAGGGCGTCCCGCAAAGAGTTATGATACTCGCTTGTAATAACATGACCCTCGTGCGCAATCGGAATCGCGTTGATGAGCAACTGCACGTTTTGGCTGATTCCCGAAGAAGTTGCCGGAGGAGCGGGCGTGGTTGGCGTAGTCGGTGTTGTTGAAGTTGAGCCGTCAAATATACCTGGTTGCAATACTGATCCGAACGACCCAAATTTGTCACCCAGAAATATTCCCGACAATCCCGGTTGTTTTCTTATTTTTTCCAAAACCTCTGCGGTCGTTAGATGAGGACTATCATTAACAATTTTGAGAACTTCCCCGAGCATTTTATCTTTGGCAATCAATTCATCTTGCGGATTGATTTCCTTCAGTTGGAAATCACTGCTGAAAATGTTTCCGATTCCTGTTGGCATTATGTTCTCTCCTTTCTAAATAACGGCGGCGGCAAAGCGGCTCAAATCAAATTTAGCCGTTCCGAACCGCGCCCTGCCGCAGTACGGCAAAGTATGTTTGGCAAAAACCAGCGCAAGTTGTTTGGCTAATCCGTTTTGCATTGCGCCCACGTTTTCTCTAATCAGGTAAAGCTGAATCCGGTCATCGTCTATTAAATCAATCGGTTCATGTGCGAGGGCGGCGTCGAGTAAAGTTCGCAAACGGTCGCCGTCCATTAAAGCCACGTCCTGCGAAGCTAAATTGCCAAAAAATGTTTCGGCGTCAAAACCGAAAGCCGTTCCGGAAACAGCGATCGGAATAATGCCGGCGGGCGGCAGATAACGAAAATATTGTCCGGCTTGAATTGTCGTCAAATTGGCGGCTTCAATTTGCACGCGCTTGATGTGATAAGCAAACTGCTCAATTATCGCTTCGGCCTCGCTCCGCCGCCGGTCGCCGACGAGCTGTGTCCAACCCGTAACGCCCCCGTGCGCGGTTAAGCGACGCCGAACCGACCACATATCAACAAATTTTAATCCGCCCGAAGTCCAATTAATTATTGCCAGAGGCACGTCGCAATCCGACAAAACGGTGTCGCGCATTTCATCCAGTAAACCGTAATTTTCGAGCGAAAGGCTGAGCGGGTCTTCCCAAAATTTGGCAGTGTTTGCCGCCCCAAAACATCTGTAAGCGACATAATTTTGCAAGCGAGTAGCGGGCGGCAACGTTTCGCCTGCCAAATACGGGTCAACCGCCAGCAAGCGAAACTGAACTCCTTCGACAATCGCGTCAATATCGCAGCTTGAATTAAAATTGTGCAGACCGCTTGCCGGCGCGCGTCCTTCGCTAGTTTGGGCAGGCGACATGACGAGCAAATAAATTCCCTGATTAACCGCTTGGGTTCCGCCAATGACGGGCTGGCAATCGCTAAAGACAGTCGAACCATTTTCGCTGACCGCTGCAAATTGTTGCGAAAGCGCAATTTCGCTTTCCTGATCTAAAAACAAACTTTGCCCGCGCCGGTTAACGGCTAATCCGCCGCTGACAATAACAATTGATTCGGTCGCTGTGCTCGCGGGCGATTTTCTAACCTCAAGTCCGTTGACGATTCCAGCTCCGGCGGCACGCCCGATTCTTCTGTCGGCTTCGCGACGAGCAGATTGTTCGCGCGTCAAATCCGCGCCCGTCACCAGCCGCCCGTTAAAAAAATTGGTCACGCGGATTCCGCCGTTCGTAATCGGCTGCCGAAGTTTTAGTTGGTTGTTGCTCATCGCCGATGCTCCTTTTGGTAACTTACCGCCATTCCTCAATCCAGACTTTTAGGACTGCGGACAAAAATGGTTACTTTATTTTTTTCGCTGTGTCCGGCAAATCTGATGTTGTTTTCCTGCGCATACTTGATTAGAGGCTGGTCGTTAGTACCTACTGTTATTTTAGTGATGTCGAAATCAAAGCGCATTAAAGCAGCTTCTGGCTTCAGCAAATCAATCTTAAACACGTTTCTATTTGGAGTTGGGATAACTTTGGCTGGAATTGGGTCAAGAAATGGATCGGAATTGTTATTTTCACCGGAAACTACTAAATGAGCAGTTTTGAAGGTTTTAACCTGAGCTAGATTTCCCGGCGCGTCAATATTAAACCAAACTTCATACTGATTTTCCTTAAAGCGTGTAATCGTCGCTAAAGACAACATCAACGCAATTTGCGAAATCCAAGCCTGCCCGTTCCAGGTCAGCACTTCGCCGGCTTTCGGAGAAGCCGCTTTGACCGGATTGCCATCCAAACCGCTAACCACGGGATTTGGATACGCTCCGCTCAAATCACCGCCCGCTGCGTCAGCTTGTTTAATTGCCTGCTCGAAAATTACGGCTTCGCCATTGCCCGTTCCAGCGGACAGATTAGCAATCAAATTGCCGCCGACGTTGAGATTTCCAGTCAGAGCGCGGCTTCCGTTAATCAACAAATATTGTTTGTGATCGTCATCTCCGAGCCCGGTTAAATCACTGTGTTTGGTGACGCCGCCAGAAACAATCAAAGTTTTTGCAATCCATTCATTGTTTTCGAAAAACAAAACTTGTCCGTTTTGCGGAGCAGGCACGGTAACATCGCTCAAACTATCCAAAGTGTGATTGTGCGGTTGGTTGATTGGCGGACTTGTAATCGGCGGACTGATGACAATAGGTGGGCTGATAACCGGCGGGCTGGTGACGACGGCAGAATTTTGAATCGGCTTTGTCCCGCAAAGCAGCCATTCCTGAAGCATTCGCAAATGCACGACAAATGGGCGTTCCTGCTCATTAATTATGATTTCAGCCGTTTCATCAACTTTCCAACCGGAAGCGGTTTTGACCACAGGCAAGCGCAGTTCTGCGAGCAATACACAATCGTCATTAAAAATTTGCTGTTCGTTTTTTTCCGGCGGACAACCATATTTTCTGCCAAACCAGATGGGGCGCAACTCTGTCACCCAAAGGCGAAAAGCCGCTCTCATATATTCGCAAACGTCGGCGGCGCGAATTTGGAGCGAAGCGGGCGGAGCGCCCAGCATAAAATCTGACGGCGGTGAAGAGGCGAACGGAGGACTTCCCAGCCAACCCTGCGCGGCATCGCGGATTGTTTTTAGAAAATCGTCCAGCGGGGTGGATGCAGGAATAGCATCCGTAATTTGGACTTGTTCGAGCCAGCCGACAAAATCTCGGACAGCGTTTTCTTCACGCTGAGCGGGCGATTCAAAACGCAATTCAAGCTGAAAATCGTCTTTGATTCGGGATGGCGCGGTCAGTTCGTCTTCGCTCCGGCAAGGTTCGCCCGGGATTGGCACATTGTCTGTTTGACATTCGCGGTAACAAAGCGTGACGTAAAGTTTTAGCTCGGCAGAAGCGTTGGCGGGCGGTGAAACAACCGGCGGGCTGGAAACGATTTGTACGTTGTCGGCAAGCTTTTCCTGATTAGCAACGAGCCAATCGTTCAGATAAGCACATTGCGCGGCGGGAACGCAGATCAATTGTCCGCGCGGATTGACTGCGACGCCGGGCGCGATTTCTACTCGCCGGCCTTTCGCGCCGTCCGGTTCAACCTCAACTCGCAGCCCGCGCACTGTTCCGTAGCCCAATAAATTACGAGTCAGCGATTGGTCGCGCCCCGTCAGATAGGCAAATTCCTGTTTTAAATCCTGCACGCCTAAAACCATTCCGAGCGTGAAATTGACGTGCTTGGTCGAATCAAGTTCACCTTCATCCGTCGCAACTGATTTGCTCGTAAAACAACTCATAATTTTTGAACCTTATCTAAATTTCAAGTCGGTTAAAATTTCACAATGGCAAAGTTTTTCGTCCAAAAGCCGCGCGGTCGGAAATTGTTTCGAGCGTTCCCAAACTGCTTTCGCCGACATAGCTTTGTCCGAGAACAAAATTCGGATTAAGCTGCGGGTCTCGGCCGCCCAAACCGAGCAAAGTATCCATTTCGAGACGCGCTTCGCCGATACGAAAAAGATTCCAGTAGAATTTTACGTCGAAAACCGTATGCGCCGGTTTTTCCAGATTAACTATGCGCTCGACTAAACCCATTCGCTCACGCTGCTTTTCGGCGCTCGCAACGTCGAGCGGAAGCGGAACGAAAACCGTAAAACGATGCGCCGTGCGATGAGAGGCCAAAACCACGCTTTCAAATTGATACCAATCGCCGAGCTGCACAGTCGCCGCCGGCAATTCGTCAAAAAGGGAGATTTCGTCAAACGAAATCCAATGCGTCGCATAAATTTCGTTGAGTTTGCCAACGCGTTGGTAACGGCGCGCGAGAAAATCCTGCCAGGTTTTGCGCGTCCAGCTTTCGCGTTCGTCAATAGTTGTTTGAATAAACTGATGCCAGTCGCCACGTCTGGTTTCATCGGTTGGCAGATCGCGAGGCAAACCTGTGTCAGCAAAATACCCGCTGTGATGCGCTGCCAGGTACGCTTGCCAACGCAGACGTTCGGTGCGAGCGGCGTTTGAAGGGACAAATCCGAGTTCCTGCAATGTAAATTGCTGCCAGTTGCTGAATTCATCGGCATCTTGCGGCGGACTCAGAGGAAACTTGATTGTTTGATTAGCAATACTTTGTTTTTCTTCCGGTGATTTTGCACGAGCGATGAGAAATTCTTGATAAAGCGCGTGAAGAGCTCCGCTTCCCTGTTCGGGTCGCCAACGCGTCGCTTCGTTTTTATTTTGCGGAACAGTTAACTCATCCGGATTAAAAACAATTTCGTCAAAAACGCGTCGCGTTAGGTATTTCTCGACAATGCGAATATGTTCGAGCTGACGGCGGTTACCAGTGGACTCAAAAATCCGTTCATCGGCGCATGAATCGAGCGCCAGCCGGAGAGCCGTTCTTAAACCTCGCAGCGTCCCGCGATATTGAAAAAAATCAAGGGCGTGGCGAATAAACAGACGCCGTTTTGATTCGTCCCAAGCCGGGTCGAGAACGACTCCGAACCAGCTCGCCAGCCATTCAAGCGTTTCTGCGGGCGCGCTGCGGACGTCAAAGAGCATTTGCGCGGCGGCGATGCGGTCCTCGATTGACGTGTAAAAACCTTCGAGATTGGCGAGAAACCGCTCCAGAAAAAAAGCCGACATTTCGTCTTCGCGGTAAATGGCTGGAAGATAATTTTTTAAATATGAAAAACGCGGATAATAAATTCGCAAAGCCTGTAAACTCGGCGATTTTTGACCGTTGCCGGTAAACACAAGTTTTAATTGCAGCCAACGACCCTTCGCACGTTGCAGCAGTAGCTCCCAAGTTCCCGTGCCATCTGAGGAAGAATTGCCGATAGATTTTTTTTTGGTTTCGGCAAAGGGGATTTCTGAGCCGTTATTTCTCAAATAAAATGCTGGTTCGCGCTGCCACGTTGCAAGCTGCAAATCTTCTTTGGTTTCAGCAGTGCGGCTCCAGGCTTCAACGCTCGTCTCCGGCGGAATACATCCGTCAACGAGCAATCTGTGCCACACACAGTTTGGCTCTCTGCCGTCAAAGGAGCGCGTCAGTAAAGTTCCGCCGAGAGCAAAACGCGGGCGACGCTGCTCGATTAACTTGAGCCATCTTTCGCCAAAGTCATAGTAAACCGCGTTTTCCGCAGCAACCAATCCTTTGCCGCCAAAGAGACGCATTGGCAAATACTCGGCAACTGGCTCCAATCGAATGTGCCGCAAACCGTCTGCCTGCGGCGGGCTGTCGGCATCAACTAATTCTCCGCAGAGAAGATTAAAAGCATAAGTTTGATTGCCCGTCGCCGATGCCAGATAAATTCGATCAAGCGTTTGTTTTTCCGCTTCAGCGGCAACAAAAGCGAGATCGTAACCTATTAATTTAAAATCCTCCCGCTGATTTTCTTCAACGAGGAATTTGAAAGTTTCGGTTTGTAATTGATCGAGCTGCCGCTCGCCGTCGTAGCGATAAATAACAGCGAATTTTTCTTCTGGTTGATGATCAAGAATTAAAACCGTGTCATCCGGCAAAGCCTCAATTGCAATCGGATCATTAAGCGGCAAGGCAAACCCGGCGGCAAAATTTGTTGGCGCGGTGGTGTTAGAAAAACGTTGTTCATCGTCTGGATTCACAGATTGGAAAACATCGAATCCTACCTCGTTAGCCGCGGATTTACTGTTTTCGAACAGGTTAAAATAGCGATCGAGAGTCCAATATCGGCGATTTTGTCGGTCTAACACGAACGCTCCGCCGCAATGACGCGCGGCGATATCAAACGGTGCAAATTCAATCGCAGAATTCCACAAAATCCGGCGCGGTTCGCCCGTCGCAAACAAATCGAAAACAAGCAAACCGGCAGGTTCAAGCGTCCCGACGACGAGATAATGATCAACAGTCACGCACAATCCGCGCAACGGCGTATCAATTGACAGCGGCGCACCCGCAACGGCGCGAAAACCGCCGAAAATTTCCGCCTGACAATCATCTGTTTTAACCGGATAAAAATCGCTGACGCGATTAGAGCCCACTGACAAAACCCTAATTTTCAAATTTGTTTCGTCAATCCAATACCAGTTGCCGTAACGATCACGCGCCGCGCCGCGACGGTTTTCGAGCTTCGGCGGGTTGTCGGATTTAGCCGCGATAAACTGAAAAAGGCGCTTTTGTAAACTGATTTCGTCGTCACCTGAGTTCCAATAGAATGAGCTTTTTTGCGCGTTTGGCGGTGAAGCGAGCTTTGTCTCTTGCGCCCAAATTTCATCCAAAGTTTGGTTGCCAAAAGCCCGGTCATCTTCCAGACTTCCAGCCCAATCAGCTTTTCCAAGCAAAAGATGAAATTTTGTTTGGTTTGCGTCCATAAAATCAACACTCTTCGGGAATCACCGGAATTGGAACCGTACGTCGTTTTTTCGTGCCGGTTGAGCCGGGCGTCGCTTGCCCGCGTAATTGGTTAAGCGAGACGGCATCGCCGATTGCCACCGAAATCCCCAAAATTCGCGGTAATTCTAAACCGTTCATCGGCACTTGCTCCTGCGGTGCGCTGTCGCCTTGCGCCAGCAAAACTTGATTGACAAATAAAACCCCTTCAACTCTCGTCGCGGCAGCGAGAATTTCCTGAGCGGTAACAGGCTTTCGCAAACGCCAACCACGATTTTGTCTGACGCGTTCCGGCGCAGTTAGCAGCAAAATCTGATCGCCCGACAAATTGACGCCATCTTTTCCGAGCGGCGCCAGATATTCGGTCAAAACTTTTTTAACCGCTTCGCGCACTTCGGAAACCGCGTAGCTGGCGACAACGTTAATGCCGATAGAAATCCAAATTGGTTTATAAACCGGTGCGGTGACGATAATTTCAGTGGTTACAAGGCGCCGCTCGTCCAGGTAACGGCAAACGGCAGCCAGAAAAATACGGTCTGGCTGCGGCGCATCAGGCTGTTTGGCATCAAAACGTGGAATTACCATCACTGTCACAGCGCCAGGCGCATCGCCGGGTTCGTTTGGCGCGAGCTTTGGATTAAAAGCCGGGATGATTTCAACCCTCCCGATCTCAACGCCCGGCGTTCTGAGCGCAATCGTTTCAAAATCATTGACGGTCACGAGGCGATCGCGGTGCTGCAAAAATCTGGTAATTTGTTTTTCGCCCGCGCTGACCGTTTCCGCGTCAGTTCCGCCCCAGGTTCGCACCGGATTTGTCACTTTGAGTCCGGCGGGCAAACCCGGACTAGCGTTGATCGAGTTTGCGCCGACGTTGCCCGCCGCGCCTACTCCGTAATCGTAGGCAACACGAATGTTTCCGTTTTGGGGCGGGCGTTTGCCATGCGATCCGTCGCCAAATCTGATTTCACCAGCTTCCGGGTTAACCATAAAAACTTCCGAGTTTTGGCTGCTCTGAGCTTTTGCGCCCGGCTGCTGTCGTAAATTTGGCTTGGCAACTTCCGACCCCGCCGCCAGCAAATCGTCAATTTCGCTCCATTCTTTTGTTTCAACCCAAAGCTGAACCGAGCGCGGAACAACTGGAGTACGCGAAAGCTTGGCAACTTGGTCAGGCTCGCCGTTTCCGTTCGGCAAAACTTCTAGTTCAACATGAGCTTTTTGGACAATTTGCGCGGCATTAATTCCGACCCATAGCAAACGGACGCGAGCGGCTGCCGCTGCTGGCCTCACGCGCAGCCAGGTGACTAAACGGTCGCTGAGTTTGGTATCCTCGAGACTCGGCGGAAAATCGTCAGCGCCTGATTCGAGCGGATCCAAGTTTAAATTTAACCAAGCTTTTAGCTCGCCGACCGAGGGTAAAGTGATCTCAACGATGCCCGGCTCTGTCAAAACATTCGTCTCAGATCGCGCGTCGAGCGGTTTGTATTCGAGAACCCGCTGTTCGGGGTCGGCTGAAAGTTTTCCGCCGGGCGGCAGCTTTGGTAATTCATAAATTAAGAGCGGCGTGTTTTCGAGATTAGCGAGTCCCGCCGGGCGCAAACTTTGTGAGGTTTCGTCAAGCGCCGGAACAATTCCTAAGCTCAAAGTTTTTCCCGCAATTTCTTCAAGAACGTTTTCGGGTTTGGCGTTTTCCCGCGCCAGCAGTGCGATCCATAATGATCCGTCAATAGTATCCTGACCAAGCGTCACACCCGTCTCGCCGCTGCCGCCGTCAAGCAAAGTCGTTTCGTAAAGCTGGAAATCAATTATGTCGAGCGTCGCCGTCTCTTGGAAAGAAGCGTAAAGCTGGCTATAGTAATCAATAATCAGAGGATCGTTAACAATCGGTTTTTTGTAATAAACTCGTCCCTCGACGGGCAGAACATCCAGACCTCGAACGGTGCGAAATGGAACTTGCCCGGCGCGCGCCTCCAAATTGGCTTTGAGCGTCACGGTTTGTGCGCCGCCGCGCTCATTGGTTAAAACTACTAATCCTTGGGCGGAAGCCGCAGGTTGCAGCGGGATGCCGAGCAGTTGGAGAAACTTTAAGCGATTGCGTTCCGGAATCAGGTTAGCGCGGTACAGCAAACTCTCCGTCATGAAAGCAAACAGCTCGATCAAAGTGACGCCCGGATCGCTGCGATTAAAATTAGTCCATTCAGGATTATGAACCGGAATTCGCGCCAGCGCCTCGTCAAGCAAATCCTGATAACGCCGATCATCAATTTTAGGAATTTGTAAAGGCATTTATTTTTTTATCCGTTGAGCGTCACGCCCAAACTAACTCGTTCGCGTGTTTGCGTTGCTACCAGCCTGTAAGTAATGGTGGCGACGGCTGCTTGCGCGTCTTGCGAATCAGGTTCGACGCTGACCGATTCAACCGTAACCCGTGGCTCCCATTGCGCTAGAGCTTTCGTAATCCGGTCGCGAATCAATTGCCGCGTCGTGACCGTGTTCGGCTCAAACAAAAACCGGTTTAACCCGCCGCCGAATTCAGGCAGACGCAAACGTTCGTTAAGTTCGGTCATCAAAATTACTCGAATAGATTCGCGTACGTTTTGTTCGCCCTCCGACCAAGCCACGCGTCCGTCGGTTCCAATTCGCGGCGGGAAACTAATCCCGCGTCCAAACATTTTTCCGGCATCATTCATGGATTTAATCTCACTCATTTTGTTTGGCTTTAAGTCCCGGCAGCGGAAAACAAACGATAAAAAATGGCAGCCAGCGAAAGATAAAATCGAGCAGGCTGACAATAATCATAAGCAATAAAAGCGCGCAAATCGTGATAATCGGAATTGACAGCGAACACATCATGCCAACTGACAATCCAGCGTCTTTACAGCCGCCAGCGTCAGGTACCGACAAATCTTTGTGAAGCGGAAACGGCAGCACCGAACGGATCAAATCCCCAAGCGTGATCCCCTTCATCCGATTGACTTGTCCACACAGCAAATCCGACATCATAAAAGCCGTGTTTTTATCAAATTTGCGCAGTCCGGCAGGAGTCGGATCGAGCGGCAAAGCAATCCTGATTGGTCTGGCCGGAGCATCCGGGTCAAAAAATCCGGCGATTTGAAACGGCGCGCTCGGGTCGCTGACAACTGGTGATTCAAACGGCGCGCATTTTGGGCGCTCCAAAATGCAGCGGATGACAAACCACCCCTGGCGCATGTCGAGCGGCGTTTGCGAAGCGAGCGGAGCGGGTGCTGCAGGCGCTCCGGCGATCGGGTTGTCAGCCAAAACAGCTTCAATGAGTCTGGCAAATTCGTTGACTTTGCTTTCGTCCAGATTTGTTTGAGAGTTGCCCAAAACAATCTTGAGCGAAAATAAAGGATCTGCCAGCGGAAACAGAAAAGACGGATATTTCTGGTTCGGATTATTGCGATAATATGAAATTTCCACCGCGTCGAGATTGTTTTCAATTTGCTGTGCGGTTGCCAGATTGTTTGGTTTGACCGCTAGCAGAGCATCTTTGAGCGTGCGTTTAATCTGATTAATGGCGTAAATTTGCTCGGGCAGCAGCAAATTTTGTGCAAACGCATTATCCAAAGTTACGCTGGTAATTGCGTTTTTGAGAACCGTTTCGCTCTCCGCAAGCGAAATTGTTTGTCCGTTTAAGCTCTGCCAAACGCGCGGCAAATGATCGGCGAGAAAGTTGGCAAAATCAAGCAAAACGAGCCATGAAACCGTTTGAATTTGCTCGCGCGAAGTTTTGACAAGGTTGGCTCTCGCGGCAACATCTTTCAGGTCGCTGCCGTCCGATTCAGTCAGCGCCGCTTTTGTAGTAGCCACCGTTTGAAATAAGATTTTCCAAGGGTCGCGCACCTGCGAGCGCATCAGTTGAATCCGAAAATCCGAGTTTGTTTCGGTTTTATTTTCGCTCCCTGTCGCCATTTTGCTCGCCGCCATGTAAGCCTCGCGGCGCCCCGTGGGAATTACCCCGGCAAAAATCTTGCGCCGGCGCCCATCGTCTTCGGTAAAGCTAACGGCAAACAGCGGCTGCGGCTCTTCGCCAGCAATGACCGTTTTTTTGTCGCCCGTGATGCGCTGCCATTTTGACCCCTGCGGTGTAGCGACAAAAGCGTGTTCTTCCCAAGTATTCGTATCGAGTGGCGGCAGTTTTTGATTAATATTCAACTCGCCCGGAGGCAACAATCGGCGCACAACAAAAATTGCTTTTTCGCCGCGTCCCAGCTCTGGTTTGCGATCCGGCAAACCGGGTCGCTCGCATACCAAACAAGACGAAATCAAATAAAAACGTCCATGCGCGGGTTGATAAAGTTTAAGCGGGCGAGTGGCAAAATCATTTGCAGTAATTTCGCTGCTTGTTAGTGAAACATTATTATTGATGGTTAAACCTAATGAAGATTTGGCAGTCAGTTTGCGAGCCGAGCCGCCGTTTAGCCCGCGCAAAGCGTGAGTTAAAGCAGCCGGAGCTGGTTTTGGAGTTTGCGGCGTAAGCGCGGGTTTGCGCCAGGTTTCATGATGAGCGACAAACTCGGACAATTTTGCTGGTTCGCGTTCGAGCATTTGCAAAAAGCTTTCCATAAAATCATCAGTGGCAAACCGCAAAATGCCCGGACGATGCAGCATTGCTCGCCTCGCCCCTGCAGTTGTTTCTCCGATTGCCGACCGCCAAAGCGGTGAAGGCGATGTCCATCGCACCGAATCTTTCATTTTTTCCGTAACCGCCTGAAGGCGGGACTCAATACAATTACCAAATATTTCTACCAAATATTTCCGGCACCCGGCGTGTACGACGCGCTGATAACGCTATTGCTGATTACTGTATCGGCTTGCACGACGCCCGAAAATTTTGACATCCCGGCGTTGACCGTCACCATTCCGGCGGAAACTTCTATCATGCTGGCGTTAATCGTTACCTTGGCAGCGGCGTTAACCGTGATCCCGCTCGTTTCAAGCTTGATCGAATTGCCGTTGCTGTCGGCAATTTCAATCGAGCCGGGTCCGTCTTTGAGCGATATTTTCTGACCGCCCGGTGTTTCGAGCAGCAATTTTTCCTGTCCGTTCTGGTCATCGAGCGTGACTTTGACGCCGTTGCGCGAGCGCAAAACTTTTTTGTAGTTGTTCCCCGCTCCGTCCATGGATTCGGGCGGCGCGTCCTTGCCGTTCCAGAGCGAGCCGATAATGTACGGGCGGCGCGCATCGCCGCCTTCAAAGGCGACCAGAACTTCGTCGTTGACATCCGGAATAAACCAGCTGCCGCGATTATTGCCGCCCATCATCGTCGCCAGACGCGCCCAAACTTCGTATCGGTCGCCCCCAGTGTCGGGCATCCACGGCAGCAAAACTTTGACGCGCCCTTGTCCGTCCGGATCTTTGATGTCGCTGACGAGGGCTGAAAAAACGCCGTACCAACGCCCGCCCAAACCGTGCGAAACTCGCCCCTCGACAATCATTTCAATTGTGCTCTGTTCCATTTAGTTTTTTCCAATTCCAACTCGTTCTACTCCAAATTCAGTGCGCAAACCTTTGGCGTTGTCGAAAACGTGAGCAACATCGCAGACGTAATATTTGCCGTTAAATAATTTGCCCAGTCCGTCGAGATTAACCGTCGTTCCGACACGCAGTTTGGCGTTTGGTTCAGCTACCCCGCGCCCCGTCGTAAATCTTCGCGCCGCCGCTTTAAAATAAGTTTCCGCCATATCTTGCGCTTCCTGCGCGGCAAACGGAACTGTGTGCGCAAGCGCTTCTTTGCGCTCGCCGAAAGCCTTTTGCAATATGTCCGCGCCGCTTTCATCATTGCCAAGTTCGCCGCTCAAAATTGATTTAGCGGCTTCGTGCGTGATTGCCTCTTTGCTCTGAACATCCCACCCATTAACGGAAACACTGGTTCGCTGGTGCGCCAGATCTGCAATAACTTTAAACTCGCGAAGCTGCCCGCCGTATTTCAAATCAATTTTTTCAGCGCCCCGGCTGGAGCGAGATTTAACGTTTAACTCTTTACCGCTGACCCAAATTTCCGCGTCAATCGTTCTGGCTCGTTCGCGCATAAACGCCAGGTCGCTCTGATTAACCTGCGCCAAAACTTTGTGTGTGGCGCCGCTCGCGTTAATATTGGCGGTCAATCCGTAATCCCCAGCAATTTGTCTAAAAACATCCGTATCGGCAACATCATTAAAGGTTCGTGTCCGCCGCGTCATCCGCAGATTTTGCAGGGCGTCCTCAGCTAAAACGGTAATCGCGGGAGCTTGCCCTTCGGGAAAATCGGCTTCGAGAGCGGTAATTTTGCCGTCAAAAATAATGCTTTGGCCGAGTTTGACTTGAAAATCCTTGCCAAAATCCAGCGTCTGGCGGTCAAAATAAAGAAAATCCGTCGTCTCGTTTTTCGGTCCCCAATTGCCAAATTGCGCTTCGCAAGTGTATAGACCGTTTGTTTTTTCTGTAATCAACAAATTCATCAGACCGCCGGCAAGCGAGGCGTTTTCCTGCCCGCCGACAATAATTGTCGGGCGTGAATCTATTACTCCGGTGCTCGAATCAAGCGGCATTGTTTAGTGCGCCCTCACGCGTTCAAATCTTTCTCTCTGTCGTTGAATCATTTTTTTAACTTCGTAATCGGAAAGCGGCGGCTTTTGCTGTCCGGCTGTCTGATTCGGCTTTTTATCAGTCTGATTTTGCTCGCGCTCTGCTGGAACAATTTCAAATTCGTTGATAACGACGGGCATAAACTTTTTCCTCTCTTTACGAAACGATGCCGAAAGCCGTAAAGCCAATTGACGCGGAAGCCGCACCGCCGCCAGTCAGCGAAGTGGCGCCAAGCGAAGCGTTCAAATCTATAAATTGTCCGGTCTGCAAAAGGCGCGGATTTTCGATTCCGTTAGCGGCGGCAATTGATTGCCAATTGTCGCCTTTGCCCTGACTTGCGGCCAGAGCTTGAACGGTCGCGCCCGCTGGCGCGGGCGTTAGCGGGCGCGTTCCGGGGAGCGGCTGATTGTTAGCCCCGCTCGTTTCTCGAAATTTGTACAGATCAATCTTTTGCTGCGTTAGATTGAGCGCCATGCTTGCCCGCAGCGGTTTTCCGTCAGGCGAAAAGAACTCCAAAGACTCTTCGAGCGATTCCATCAATCCGTCAAATTGAAACGAACCCCAAATAAATCTCACAGCGGGCGGTAAAAACTTTTTATTGTCTTTCGGATCGGCGGTCGGCGTGATGAAATAAGCGATTTTTTCGGTCATTTTTCGCACGTCATCAACGCTTTCGCCCTCTCCTTGCGGCGCGCTCACGTCAAACCAAAGCTGCAAAGTCAGTTTAGTTGTGCCCGCTCCGACAAATTGCTGGGCGGGAGTTCCGCGCTGGTCGCCCGCGCCCGATGGCGTTTGAATCTGGTTGGCGAAAGCGACTTTGAGCGTTTCCGGGTTAAACTGAACTTTGACGTTTTTTTCCGCGTTAATTTCGTTTTTTAATTCAGCGTCTA
>JBDTZD010000414.1:0-6304 GCA_040005335.1 Pyrinomonadaceae bacterium
TGAATGCCGAGCGCATCTTGATCAACGGCGATGACGTCTTTGTTGGTCAAAACGGCTTGCGTTTCCTTGCTCATATTGCGCAAATCGTTTCCGGAAATCATCGGCGCGGCGAGCATCGCCCAGAGCGAAAAATGCGCTCGGTCTTCGGCTTCGGTCAAACCGTTACCGACTTCCAGCATGTCGGGGTCGTTCCAATGTCCGGGACCGGCGTAATTTCGCAAACCGGCTTGTTTATCCACAATTCGCATGACGCCCCAACTCGACCAAGTACCGTAATTTTTCTCACAATCCCAACAAGCATAAATATCGCCGGTCGTGCGCCATAAATGCCCGATGTTTTTTGCCCAATCCCAAGGCTTGTTATCGCCCCATTCGCAAATGCTCAAAATAATCGGTCTCCCCGTGGCATAAATGGCGTCGCGCATTGTTGTGTACGCGCCTTCGGCTTTTAAGCCTTCGCTGTTGCACCAATCGTATTTGAGATAATCAACGCCCCAGCTTGCATAAGTTTGCGCGTCTTGATATTCGTGACCGCGGCTCCCGGGGCGACCGCCACAGGTTTTTGCCCCCACGTCGGAATAAATGCCGAATTTTAATCCTTTCGAGTGAATATAATCTCCGAGCGCTTTCATTCCGGAAGGAAAACGCGTGGCATCGGGCTGGATAAAGCCTTGTGCATCACGCGCTCCGTGCCAGCAATCATCAATGACAACGTATTGATAACCAGCCTCTTTCATTCCGCTTGACGCAAGCGCATCGGCAGTTTGACGAATCAGATTTTCGTCCACGTTGCAGGCAAATTTGTTCCAACTGTTCCAGCCCATCGGCGGCGTCAGCGCCAGCTTGTCAAATTTCTGGGCGTTAACGGCGGTTGAGCAAACTAATGCAACGAGCAATAACAACAAGCCTTTAATAATATTTTTCATTTCACAAAGATCCTTATTTTTCCAAACCTTCGTCGTGTTCGCGCGCTTCAGTCTGGCGTCCCTCTTCCGATTCCGCCGCCGAATGCATTCCTTCGGTTTTATTGTCGCTGGTAGCACGTCGTCCGTAAAAGAACATTACCGCTCCGAAAATTAGCAGGCACGCGCCCCACCACAAATTGACGTTATCACCGAGCGAACGCGCGTAAACTGCAGCGTCGTTAAATGTCAGCAATCCGTAAAGTGAAAGCAGCGCGCCCAAAATCAGAAACAACAAGCCAATCGGCAAACGAATATCCAAACCCATGGTAAATTCTCCAAATTAAAAGAAAACGATGTTCAAAATCACCGTGGCGACCAGAACAATAATTGCCAGTGTCACGGGGCGTTCATACCAAACAGCGGCAGTGTCATTCGGCTGCGGGGTCAAACCGTAAACTAATCCGCGCAGGTCATTGTCGGCTTTGGGTTTAGTAAGCAAACTGACCAGAATCGTGACGACAAAACAAACTGTAAAAGCCGCAATTGCAGTCCAAAAAGTTTGTCCAAGCTCGCTTCGATATGTTTGCAAAACGCCGAAGTAGCCGCCTTTGACGCCGACCGCAGAGCCTTCGGCAAGCGAGATTCCGTGATGCACTGCTGCAGCAAGAGTACCGCTAATTAACCCCCAGAACGCCCCGTTCGCGGTTGTTCGCCGCCAAAACATACCGAGGGCAAACGTGGCAAAAAGCGGCGCGTTGACAAAGGCGAAAACGAGCTGCAAAAAATCCATGATGTTGTTGTAACTCGCAGCAATATAAGCGGCAGCAATTGAAAGCAGAATTCCGCCAACGGTTGCGGCGCGTCCCATCCACAAATAATGCTCGTCCGATGCTCCCTTGCGAATGTAAGATTGATAAATATCGTATGTCCAGACGGTGTTAAAAGCCGTCACGTTTCCCGCCATGCCCGACATAAAGCTTGCCAGCAGCGCCGTCAGCCCAAGCCCGAGCATTCCGGCGGGAAAGTAATTGACCAGCATCATCGGCGTCGCCAGATCATAATCGAGCACGACTCGGCCTTGTTTATCCCGCTCGACCGCGCCGGTTGTTTCCGAGCGTTTGGCCGGAATAATGCCGCGTCCGTCTTTAGCAGCAGAAAGCGGGGAATTGACAGTGCTATTTTCAGAACTTTGAACCTGTTGAGCATTTTGAGTTGTTGTCAGATTGGGATTAACAGCGCGCGGCGCGACCGTCAGCGCGATCATTCCGGGCAAAATCACGAGAAACGGGAACAGCATTTTAGGAAATGCTGCAATCAGGGGTGTCCGCCTAGCTGCTGACATCGAATCGGCTGCCATCGCGCGCTGCACCACCAAAAAATCGGTGCACCAGTAACCAAAACTCAAGACAAAACCTAAACCCATCGCCAGCCCAAACCATTCAACGCCGATTGGATTTGCCGACGCGCTGCCCATGTTTGCCCAAGATTCCGTGTACGCATTGGCGGCTAATCCGTTTTCGGTTGCTACTACTGCCAGACGCGTTTGCAGTCCGCTCCAGCCACCAACGTCTCTTAAGCCCAGAAAAACAAGCGGAATAAAGCCGAAGACAATCATAAAAAATTGCAAAACTTCGTTATAAATCGCGCTGGTTAATCCGCCAAGAAGAATGTAGAACAGCACGATTACGGCGGCGACAATCATCGAAAAATTAAAGTTCCACCCCAGAAGCAGCTGAAACAATTTACCCATCGCATAAAGCGAGACGCCCGACGAGAAAATTGTCATCAGCGCGAACGATCCGGCGTTGAGCGCACGCGTTTTTTCGTCAAAGCGCATTTTGAGGTATTCCGGGACGGAGCGCGCCTTTGAGCCGTAATAAAACGGCATCATAAAAATTCCGACAAAAACCATTGCCGGAATCGCTCCGATCCAGTAAAAATGCGAAGTGGCAATGCCGTATTTTGCTCCCGAAGCGCCCATTCCGATGACTTCCTGCGCCCCCAAATTAGCCGAGAGAAATGCAAGTCCGGCGACCCAGGCCGGAATCGAACGACCCGACAAAAAGAAATCGGTTGAGGTTTTCATATAACGCCTCAGAGCAAAACCGATTCCGATGACGAACGCAAAATAAACGAGCATCACAAGGTAATCAATCCACTGCAAATCTACAAGACGTGTCATATATTGTTGGTAACAAATGTTTTAGATAGTTGGAAAATGAATTTCACAAGGATAAACAGGATCAAGGGGATAAATTCAAATTACACATCAATCGAATTTGAAATCCTGTTTATCCTTTCCATCCCTGTTAAAACTGCTTGCTCACCTTTAAATCTGTGTAACTTCTATTCTGTCAACTGTTCTCAAAAATAATTTCGCTGTTTATTTCGCTGCCAAACGATTAATTTGCCATTTGATTTTCCCCGCTGAAAGATCATTTTTGAGGGTGTAACTGCTGCCGTTAGCCGTCAAATTAAGCGTTTGTAAATCGCCGTCAGGAAGCGCGAAACGTCCCGACACCGGCGCGTTATCACTACTAAAAACACGCAGCTCGATATTGCTCCAATCAATTTCCTGGGTGCTTTGAGCAGGTTTGACGTGCGGCAAAACCGAATGATCTTTAACCAGCAAGACAATTGGAATTTCTCCAGCTGCAATCTCATACCAGCGTGCTCCCTGGTAAAGTTTGCCGGTTTGATAATCAAGCCACGCCCCCGGCGGGAGATAAACTTTGCGAGTGGTTTTTCCTGTTTCAAAAAGCGGCGCGACCAGCAGGTTAGCGCCAAACATATATTCGTCTTCGATCATCCACGACGTTTCATCTGCGGGAAATTCAAAAAAGAGCGTGCGCAGCATCGGAAACCCTTTGGCGGAAGAATCCTTCGCCTGCGCGTAGATGTATGGCATCAAGGAATATTTGAGATTTAAGGCCCGCCGAAAATCGTCCGTCAGCGCAGCATCATATTCCCAAGGCTCGCGCGGCGGCGCGCCGTGCGCTCTGGTGTGCGAAGTCAAAACGCCAAAAGCCATCCAGCGACGATACAAATCGCGCGGTGCGCGGTCAACAAAACCGCCGACATCATGACTCCAATAAGTAAAACCCGAAAGCCCGAATGAGAGACCGCCGCGCAATTCCGCCGCCATCGCCGAATCGGTATTTTCCGCATCGCCGCCCCAATGAAGCGGATAACGCTGGCTGCCCGCCCACGCGCTCCGCGCCCAAATAATTGAATCGCCGGTTGTTTGTTTAGTGATGTCGGCAACGGCTTTGTTGTAGCGGAGCGGGTACAAATTATGCTCAAACAATCCGGTTTTGCCCGATGCGTATTGCCCGTTAATGGGCGCGCCTTCGCCAAAATCAACTTTGATTGCGCCGACGCCCATTTTTAAAAGATCGGCAAGTTTTGCTTGATACCATTTGACCGTGGCCGGATTGCTCATGTCGAGCACGGCGTCTTCAAACGGCTCTGCGCCGCCTTCGTTTTTAACCTCATAACCGTTGCTGACAATTTCTTTAAAAAGCTCGTTTTTCGGAGTGAAGTAAGGATATTGCCAGAGGCTGATGTGAAAGCCCTGCTGCTTTAAATCGGCAATCATTTTTGCTGGGTCGCGAAAACGCGTGGTTGAAAACTGAAAATTGCTGCGCCAGTCGGTTTCAAACCAGCCGGTGTCGAGATGAATTACATCGGTCGGAATCTTGTATTGCCGGAGTTTTGCCGCCACGTCGCGCACTTCAGTTTCGGATTTGTAGGTGATGCGGCTCATCCAAAAGCCAAACGACCAGAGCGGCGGAACCGGGCTGCGCCCGGTCAGAGCGGTGTATTCGGAAAGAACGTCTTTTGGTTCGCCAAAAAAAACGAATAAATCGAGGTTGTCGTCCGCCGAGTAAATGACATTGTGCCGGTCGTAAAACTTTCCAAAATCAAAGGTGACGGGCGCGCTGGTGTGGACAAACATTCCGTAACCGTTGCTGCTCAGGAAAAACGGAACGGGTTTGTACATCAATTCGTTTTGGACGCCCATCGCGTCGCGCGTCCAGGCGTTGATTTTCTGGCCGCGTTTATTGAGGCGAGTAAAAGATTCGCCGCAACCAAATATTTTTTCATCGTGCGCCAGCTCAAACGTCGCGGCAAACCGGCGGCTCAGATCGCTCCCGCGCCGGACAAACGAAAAGGGAATCGTGGTGAGATAAGTGTGAGGATCGTTAATATTCTGCGTGCGGGTTAAAAGTTTGCCGTCCGCGTCGTAAAACTCAATATGCCAGGGATTTTTAACGATGCGGACTTGACCAAATTCGCTGGTGTAAATTATTTCCCGGTCGTTTTGCGCGAGTTTCCATGAACTGTTTTGAGCGGGCTGCCCGTCGGCAAACATCAGCGACGGAGCATTAGCAAATTCACCGGGGCGAGAATTAAACCGCAGCCGCACGGCGCGCGGGCTGACAAACGAAATGGAAAAAGGCAGGCTCGGGTTTTCGTCGTATTCGGTCGCGGGAAATTCAGTTGATTTTCCGGGCACAAGACCAACATCAATCTTGTTAAAAGAGAGCGTTGTGTTACGCAGATATCTGTTCCATAGGATTTCGCCCGCACCGTTATTAGAATCAAACTTTGTCACTTGATTTCCAATAAAATAAACGTTTTCCGCTTTTTGAAAATCCAGACTGACATCTACGGGATCGTTCAAAACCTGCGCTGTCGCTGTTTTGGACGCGAGGAACATCAGGAGCAGACAAACGACCGGAAACGCAGCTTTTAAGCTGCTCCGAAAATGATGATGCGCCGCAAAAAATTTGAAATAAAATATGGGCATCTTTGAATGCAATCTAGGCTGGTTAATTCTTCAGTGAAATAATTTGAACGATAACCGTTTATTTTACTTTTCCGCCGCCATTTTCTCGGCTTTCGCACTGAGCAGGGCGCTTAGTTGGATAATTTTCTCTAAATCGGATTTGGTTTTTTCGGAAACCGCTGGGTCAACGGTTCGCAAATTCTGAAACATCGGGCTGGTCGTAAAACTGCCGATGTTATCACCCAAATCAACAATCAAATCTTTGATTGACGTCGGTTTTTTTATTTCCTGATCAGTCTTTTCATCTTTTGTCTGATCCGAATTTTCGACTTTGCCGGCGTCCGGCGTTTTGACCGGCGGCGCGGGAAATAGATTTGAATTTAAACGCGCGGCGCTTGTGTTGATTTCCGATGAAGATTTACTGATTTGCGAGTAATCAATCTTGCCGTCGCTGTTATATGTCTTGATAATTGAATCATGCGACATTTGAATCTGCTCGTAATCAATTTTAATTTCGCCGTATTTGGCGGCCAGTTTATCTTCGGCGGGTGGCGGCTGGGCGGCTGGACTACCCTTTGATTTATCTTTTTTCTTTGACGTTTCTTTT
>JBDTZD010000024.1:0-6259 GCA_040005335.1 Pyrinomonadaceae bacterium
TGGCAACTTGTTCTGGCGTTAGATAAGATGAATATGGGTCAAGTCCGTAAGCCAGACCACGCAGCGCCCCTGCTCTCACCTTTTCTAAATTCGGTTCATCAACGTAGTCTTCCTGAATATGCTTCAAGACGTTTTCAAAAATGCGAAGCTGCGCGCCTGCATCGTTAATCGGCTGCTGCGCCCTTGTTGCCAGCCATCCGCCGACGAGGGCGTACAAAGCCAGCGTTGCTGACCCTAAAACCAACAAAAATTTATTGCGAAATGACATTCTTTAAAACCTCAAACTAATTCTGAGAATATTACAAATACTTGTCCTTTGTCATTAGTCATTTGTTGTAGGTTAAACTAAATTATTAGACAAAAATAGCAAATTGCAAAGAACTAAGGACAAATGACTAATGACAAAGGGCGAATCTTAGCACTCGACTTAGGCAACAAGCGCATTGGCGTCGCCGTCAGTGATGAATTGCAAATGACAGCGCGCCCCGTCGAAGTTGTTACGTTTACAAACCGGGAAAAGTTATTTGCCGATGTAAAAAATCTTTGCGAAAACTTTGACGCGATTGCCCTCGTGATTGGTTTGCCGCTCAATTTTGACGGCACGGAAAGCGCGGGCGCAACCAAAGCTCGAATTACCGCCGCAGAATTTAAGGAACATTTGCCAATTCCCGTATTTTTGCAGGACGAACGCCTTACTTCGCACGAAGCCGAAGAAAACTTGCGTGAACAAGGATATAATTGGCGAGAAATTAAAAAATTAGTTGACAAAGAAGCCGCCGCAATTATTTTGCGGGACTTTTTAGCGCAGCGAAATCCGGCTGCTATTTAATTTTGGCTTGGTTTTAGATTTTCGCGGCAATTAATTTGTTGATTGTTTTTTCGATTCGATTCCGGCGGGTTTCCTCTCTTTTTGCCTCTTTAATGGCTTTAACAAATTCTTTTTGGTGCGTAAAGCTCAATTTCTCCCAAACGTTTTTGGCTGTCGCATTTGTGTTTAAAGCTGCCAGCAAATCGGATGGCGGTTCAACAATTCGCAACTCCCGATCTCGCTCAATTTCCACGTTGACAAAATCTCCGGCTTTGATACCAGCCGCTTCACGTAATTCTTTGTTAACGGGAATGAAATAACGTCCGTGCATTTTAAAAATGGTCGTGCGAAACAACGTGTCGTTGATTGTACCGCACGCCGGAACGCGCTTCGCTCCAAAAATCTGTTCAACATCAAACGGCAGGGAAATCGTGCAGGCTTCGCTCCTTTTCTCCTTTTCGAGCTGCGTTCGAAAGATTTGTTTTTCCATTTTGTTTATAGGCTGATAAGTAAATGCAATCTTGTGTACGTTCGCGAACTGCGTCGAGACAATTTTTATAATAAACTAAAATCAATTGTACATTGAAGATAGACGTAAAAATAAATTATGAAAATCCGCAAAGCAGTTTTCCCCGCCGCTGGACTTGGTACCAGATTTTTGCCAGCAACCAAGGCGTCCCCAAAAGAGATGCTGCCGCTGGTTGACAAGCCTTTGATTCAATATGTAGTTGAAGAAGCTGTTGAATCAGGCGTCGAATCAATTATTATAGTCACGGGACGCGACAAATCAGCGATTGAAAACCATTTTGATATTTCCTATGAGCTTGAAGAAACTCTGAAAGAACGAGGCAAAACCAAAGTTTTCGAGCAAGTTCGCGCCGTCTCTGAAATCGCCAAAATCAGCTATACCCGTCAGAAACAACCGCTTGGGCTTGGACACGCAATTTATCAAGCCAAAGATTTTGTCGAAAATGAACCGTTCGCCGTCATGCTCCCGGACGATATTATGGACTCGCCGCATAAACCCGCATTGTTGCAAATGATTGAGGTTTTTGAAAAATACGAAGCGCCCGTTATTGGCACAATGCAGGTTGCGGGCGAAGCGATTTCGCGTTTTGGCGTAATTGACGCCGAAGAAGTCGAGCCGAATATTTTCCGCATCAAGGATATGGTGGAAAAACCTGCATATAAAGATGCGCCTTCGGATTTGGCAATTGTCGGGCGTTACATTTTAACGCCTGATATTTTTAGCGCGATTGAGCAAACTGAACCGGGCGCTGGCGGCGAAATTCAAATAACGGACGCAATGCGAATTTTGCTCAAGACGCGACCGTTTTACGCTGTAAAATTAGACGGTGTGCGTCACGATGCTGGGGATAAACTCGGCTTTCTAATTGCCACGGTTGAATTTGCCATGAAACGCCCGGATCTCGCGCCGGAGTTTATCAAATATTTAAAATCTTTAAATCTCCAGTAAAATTGTTCTCGGTCTTGCAGAAGCCCGCACGTAGTAGATAATTTCAATTTGCCGCGCGGATATTGGGAAGCCAAAGACAACTCGGACGATCTCGAAAAGGAAATCAAAAAGAATTTTGCAGTTGGCTATCCGACCGACAATATTGTTTTTCAGACTCAGGTACCGCAGATGGTACTGACAGGACAGCGGCGAGCATCACCAAACGCGATATTTTTCATTATGTTTACGCGATTCTGCATCATCCCGTTTATCGCGAAAAATACGCCGCAAACTTGAAAGTCGCGACCGACGCCCGTTTCGGCATTACTAATGATCCGAACCGCGCCGATGATGCAAATTACATTTTGCGGCTTGTCGGGCAAATCGTGACGGTTAGCCTTGAAACCGTTCGCATCGTCAAAGAAATTGCTGCGCTGTCAATCAACTCTTGAGAGAAAATTACTTCAAGTTGATAGATTCGCTGCATAAAACTTGCTGCTTTTTAACGGCTTCCATGTCCTGAAAAGAGCCGTCGTTTCCAACCTTGACGGTTTTTGGATCGGCTTCGGCAACACCCAGACAAAACCTGACTGTTTTTGATTCTTTGGGCATTTCGGGTTGCGGAGAACAATCAGCGAAAGGCGTCTTAAATTTCAGCGGTAGTTCGACGCTGACTTGATTCTTAACGGTTTGTCTGGCTTTAAGCCACGCGGCTCGCGGGAGAATCGGAGCATCATAAAGCGGGCAATTTTTATCTCTGGGTTGAACAAATGCTTTTTGACTTAATTCAATGCTGCTGTCTGATTGAGGTTCGACGTAAACAACATTTCGGTCGTCCTTATCGTTGTGACCTTGATTAAAAACCAGATAGTTTTTATCACCTAAATTTTTAACTTCGTAATCAATATATAAAACGTCATTCTGATAATTAATGCCATCACGCTGACCTTTTTTAACTATGCGTGTTTTGATTTCATATTGCAGGTCGCCAACGCGTTTTGATTGAACATTTTCGCTTGCCATTTTATTAGTTGACTCGGTTGCGTTAGCAACGGGTTGAGATTGGTTGGAAGTGTGATTCCCCGAATTTGAATTTTGACAATCAGATAAAAATAATGCGTTCAGGCAAATTGTTAAAAGCAACAGTTTCATACGATTTTCTCCCAACTTTCTCAGATAATTAAACCGCATTGAACGAACTCACGTCCAATGCGGTTCTGCAAAACAAGGGAGAAATTTAAACTCTCGATTTGCCGCCCGCGTAATGATTTCTGCGCTTTAAATTCATTTCCTCGCGCAGAGCGTCTTCGGTCAATTGATCCGGGTGATTAGCCGTATCTTTTTGCTCCGCCGTTTTTGGATCGTTATCGTGATCTATCGGCAAGCCAACGGCGACTCTCTCGCCGTTGCGAATTCCGTTGTCGCCCGTATCGGTTCCCGCATAATTGGTACCGTTAAAAGTTCCGTGAGTGTAATCATATGCATGAGCCATTTCGTGAAACAAGACAACGCTCGGAACCGATTCAACGTCGCCGTCCGGGTAAGTGTAAGTCGGCATATAGGACGGCTTATAATTAATAATCGCGCTGTTCGGAGTGCCTTTGGCTCCGGTCGTCGGGTCAATTGACGGTTGCGGTTTCGTGGGCGAAGTGCGATTTTCCCAATCCGCTGAACCTGAATCGCTGTCGTGTTCCTTGATCGTGACGGTCACGCCCTGATTAAACATTCCGCCGATAAGCGGTAAATCCGCGAGTTTTGAACGCGTATCATTATAAGCTTGATCATAACCTTCGAGCATTTGCCGACCCGTGGGGGAAGAGCGCAGCATTTCCAAATCGGCTTCGACGCGTTCCTTAAATTCGTCAGAGCCTTCGATTTTAACGCTCGTGCCGCCGGGATTTCCTTTTAGTTCAACGGTGACGACTCTGTTATTAATACCTTTTGCATTAGCTTCAACCGTGTCGTCTGTTTGCGAAAAGATTTTATTGTCGCCTTGTCCGCCGAAAAGTTTATCTTTGCCTTGCCCGGCATAGAGAACATCGTTTCCAGCATCACCCTTCAAAGTGTCGTCGCCGATTCCGCCCGAAAGAACATCCGTGCCTTTACCGCCCGCTATCGTGTCGTTGCCTTTGCTGCCTTCAAGGTAATCGTTGCCATCATTACCTTCGATTGTATCGTCACCGTCGCCGCCGTAAATTACATCGTTACCCACACCGCCTTTGAGCGTATCATTGCCTTTTGAGCCGTTGACGTAATCGTCGCCTCCGCGCCCGTCAACCGTATCGTCGCCCGCGCCGGCTTCGATTTTATCGTTACCGCCGCCGCCCAAAATGGTATCACTGCCATCGCCGCCGAAAATCTTTTGTCCGATTTTCACGGATTGATCAACCGTAATGGTATCGTTTCCTTTTTCGCCTTCGAGCCTGAGCTGAACCGTAACGCCTTTACCAACCTTTATTGTATCGTTGCCGTCGCCGGCTTTAATCACCAAATGATCTTTGTCGGCGCCGGTAAAAGTTCTTTTCGCGCCGTTGACTGTAACCGTCACGTCTCCGGTTTTAACGTTCTGACTGACACTGATTTTATCGTCGCCCGCGCCGGCATCAATTACCGTTTCGTTGCCGACTTTGGTCACGGTCGCTTCTTTGGAAAAATCAGCAGGAGCTTTTGGCGATTTCACATCGGCTAAAACATTTTGCTTGATTTGACTGCCTTTATTTTGTAATTCTCCGACTTTACTGTTTTTTCCAGCATCATCGGATTGAGTGGGAAGAGCGGCTTTGTTATCAACATTTTTAGCCGAAACATTTTTTTGTGCGGAAACGTTTTCTACGGCATGACTTCTTGGTTCATCAACTCTCATTATTTTAACGCTCCTATTGCAGGACTTTAACCAATATTATCCGTCGAGTTTTCAAAAAGTTTCCTAAAACGAAAAAATAAGCAAAATAAACTCACGCGAAATTGAATCAGGTAGATAATGTGAAGGCCTTCTTAAAGTTCTCTTGGCGAGCTTTTATAGTAGAATCAACAAAATTATTTAGAAACTAGGAGATTGGAAATTGAGCGAAAAACAGTTTGCAGGAAAAGCGGTAATCGTGACTGGCGCGACGCGCGGCATCGGGCGGGCGATTGCTCTTGAATTGGCGACACGCGGCGCCAACGTAGCTTTTAATTATTCAAAAAGCGCGGACCAAGCCGAATCACTAAAAGCTGAAATAGAAGCACTTGGTGTTCAATGTTTTGCCGCCGCTTGCGATGTTGCCTCGACTGAAGCAGCCGCCGATTTCGTCAAACAAACCCGCGAAGCTTTGGGACGCGTGGATTTTCTGGTTAACAATGCTGGAATTACGCGCGATAATTTAATTTTGCGAATGAAAGAAGATGATTGGGACGCGGTAATTGATACAAATCTCAAGGGAGCCTGGAATTTCGCCAAAGCCTGTTTGCGTTTAATGATGAAAAACGAGTCGGGCGGTTCGATTCTGAACGTTTCTTCAATTAGCGGAGTGGTCGGGATGCAGGGACAGTCAAATTATTCGGCCTCAAAAGCTGGAATGATCGGGCTGACCAAATCGCTTGCAAAAGAGGTCGCGAGCCGCAAAATTACCGTTAACGCACTGGCTTTGGGTCTGGTCGCCACGGAAATGAGCGGCGCGCTTAATTTGGAATATCAATCAAAATTGCTTGAAATGATTCCTCTGGGTCGCTTTGCAGAACCGGGCGAGGTGGCAAAAATCGTCTGTTTTTTATTGAGCGATGACGCCCGCTATATTACCGGTCAAGTAATTCAAGCCGACGGCGGAATGGCTATGTGAGAAGCATTCTAAAGCCCAAAGTCAGAAGATGGTTCTTGACTTTGGGCTTTAGACTTGGGACTTTAGACTGCTTCTAATCGCTTATTTGCAGCGAACCAATCATCGAACTAAAGGCTCGACTATAACGGTTCGCTTCATTTTGCGGTGCAACAGTAGCAATATAAAGCAATGTGCCGT
>JBDTZD010000269.1:0-20878 GCA_040005335.1 Pyrinomonadaceae bacterium
GCGTCCGTGCAACAAGCGCCAAAAGTCGGGCAGGTTCCGCAATCCTGCGCCTCCGACTCGAAATTATCGCGAATAAATTTTCGATACGAATCTTTGACGCGACGCAGCTCCACTAATGCTTCTTGCTCAATTATTGTTGGCATCTCTAAAATTTACGAACCCGCTTTTTCCATCAATTCAACAAAACGACGAAAATGGTGTTCGGCGTCGTGCGGTCCGGGAGCTGCTTCCGGATGATACTGCACTGAAAAAACAGGCAATTCTTTGTGTTTTAGTCCCGCGACGGTGTTGTCGTTAAGATTAATGTGTGTAACTTCGACTTCAGACGGCAACGAATCGGCATTTACAGCAAAACCGTGATTGTGCGAGGCGATTTCTATGCTTCCAGTGGCTAAATCCTTAATCGGCTGATTGCCGCCGCGATGTCCAAAAAGAAGCTTATAAGTGTCGCCGCCAAAAGCATGTCCGAGAAGCTGATGTCCAAGACAAATTCCAAAGGTCGGCATTTTGGAATCAGTCAGTTTTTTGATTTCCGCCACAGCTTTCTGCATCGAAGCCGGGTCGCCCGGACCATTTGAGAGAAAAACGCCGTCAGGTTTCATTGCCAGCACTTTATCTGCCGCAGTGTCGGCCGGCACAACAGTCAAACGACAGCCTAATTTCGCAAACTCACGCAAAGAATTTGTTTTGACACCGAAATCGTAACAGACGACGTGAAATCTTTCGTTGCTGTCTGCCGGAAATTCATAAGTTTCCTCGGTTGTCACCGCGCTTGCCAATTCACGGTTTTTCATCGGCGCGGCGTTTTTTGCTTTTCCAAGCAAATTCATTTCGTCCAAATCAACGTTTGACAAACATGCCCGCATCGCGCCTTTATCGCGAATGTGACGCACAAGCGCCCTGGTATCAATATGTTCGATTGCTGGAATACTCCAGCGCTTAAGATAAGAGTCTAATGTTTCTTCGGCTCGCCAATTAGAAGCAATACAGCTGGCTTCGCGAACGACGAATCCTTGGACATGCGGTTTTGAGCTTTCCGCATCCAGTGTTGTCACGCCGTAATTACCAATGAGTGGATATGTCATGCAAACTATTTGACCGGCGTATGAAGGGTCGGTTAAAACCTCTTGATAGCCGGTCATGGAAGTATTGAAAACCATTTCGCCAACGGTCTCGCCTTCCGCGCCCCACGCGCGTCCCCGAAATACTCGACCATCTTCAAAAACCAGCAGAGCAGATTTAGAAAGGTTCATCTTGAAATGTCGTCACTTGAAACGGCAACGGGTTTGTTTGAGGATGAGCCTCCGAGTTCGACAGTTCCGTGTGAGATAAAGCCAAAGTCCGAAAATGGATAGTAGCGGAAAACGGCTTTGCCGTAAATATATTTCTCTGGCACGAGCCCCCAACTCCGCGAATCGTAAGAGTTATCGCGGTTGTCGCCGACCACAAAAAAATAATGCGGATCAACTTTCTTGGGCGGCTTATTCTCATGCGCTTGATTACGTTCGGAATCAAGATATGGCTCGTTTAACTGTTTACCGTCAACATAAATGACGCCGTTTCGGACTTCAACCGTTTCGCCCGGCATTCCGATAACACGCTTAACAAAACTTTTATCCGGGTCGTTTGGATACCAGAAAACAACGACATCGCCGCGTTCAACTTTAGGAAAACCAAAAGCTTGCAGGTATGAAGATTTATAGTAAATCAGTTTGTTAACGAGCAGGCGTTCGCCGTCATGAAGCTGCGGCAGCATCGAAGTTCCTTCGACCGCAACGGGCTGGATCACGAAAACGCCAAACAAAATTGCTAGTGCCAGCGCAAATACAATGTCGCGGACAAAATAGCCGACATCCGCAAAAAGCCCGCGCCGTGTTTCCTTGCGAACGTGCTGAACTTCAATATCGCGATCATCGTCCGCTTCGACAATGCCCAATTGCGATGCATTTTTCTTAACTGTCCCAAACATAATTTGATTAAACCTTCAGGCGGCTTAAATACAACCGCCGCTAATTCAAAAGTAGCGATTTTGACGTGGGTTTGTCAAAAAAATTGTAATTGTTAAAATCGCTTTTTAACTTTGAGGAGCGGCGTTTTGATGAACAAAAATTTGAGGCAGTTGTTTCCTATTACAAAAGAGTGGGTTTATTTAAATCATGCTTCCTGTTCGCCGCCGCCCGCAACGGCAATCGAAGCCATGAATAAACAGTTGCATGATGTGCAAATGAACGGCTCGCTTAACTACCATAATTGGGTTGCAGCCAAAGAAAATTGCCGTGAAATGACGGCAAATCTGTTAAATGTGCGTTCCGAACAAATTGCATTTTTACGAAATACTTCGGATGGGCTTTCATGCATCGCCAATGGATTAAAGTGGAATGCGGGCGAAAATATCGTCACCTTTCAAAACGAATTTCCTTCAAACGTTTATCCTTGGCGCAGAATCCGAGACGCTTACAAAGTTGAACTGCGTTTTTGTCCAGAGCGTCATGGACGAATTGATTTAGACGAATTCTGTCGTCTAATTGATGACAAAACCAAAGTTGTTGCCATTAGCGCGGTGCAGTACGCGTCAGGTTTTCGCGCCGATTTACCAAAAATTGCTAAAGCGGCTCGCGCGGTTGATGCGCTCTTTGTCGTTGACGTCATTCAAGCAATGGGCGCGAATCCGCTCAATGCGGAGGTTGATTTATTCGATGCTGCAGCCGGAGCATTCCACAAATGGATGCTCTCACCAGAGGGAATTGGCTTTTTATATTTATCAGATAGAGCGCGAGCGAGGATCGAACCGACTCTGGTTGGGTGGATTAGCGCCCTGCATCATGAAGATTTTAACGATTTTGAACAGGAGTTTAAGCCTGGAGCATTGGCCTGGGAAACCGGGACGTTCGCATCATCGCTCTTTTACGCGGTCGAGGATTGCCTCAAGCTTTTTGACGCGCTGGGCGTTGAGAAAATAAATGCTTACCTGCTCGAATTAACAGATTTTCTTTGTGAAAATTTAGACCGCGAAAAATATGAAATCGTCAGTTCAAGATTGACGAGTGAAAAATCGCCAATCGTCTGCTTGCAAAGTAAAATGGGCTTTTCGGCAGGTGAAATAGCCGCAACTTTGCGCCGCCAAAAAATTATTGTAATTCCGCGGGGCGACCGGATTCGCATTTCGCCACATATTTACAACACAAAAGAGGATATCGAAGAACTTATCGTAGCTTTACCTTAAAGAGGAGTAAAATAAAAAGCAGAAAAGGGAGATTGCAGGCAAAACAAAAACGATAAAAGCGGATAATTTGAGCAATCCGTTATAATAATTGGTGGCTCTTGGATTTGATATTATTTTTTCAACAAGCGGCTAGCATCCGTTTGAGGAGTCATTTCGTCTAGGTTAAGCCTGACCATCCCACCTGCGTCCGAATAAGCGTTCATACCGGTTTGTTGAGCGCGGCGGCGGTAAAAAATGAATGCACCGAGCAAACCTCCAACTCCGAGTGCGGCAATAAAAGCTAATCCAGAAGTTTTAACGACTGTGACGATGATGTCACCGGTTGTAGCTAAATACTCTTTCTCTTTACGAGCGGCGGCAATGCCCGGAAAAGGATTACCGCCAAGCCAATTTACTGTTTTTTCATAGCTAACGCCGTTCAGCAAAGTATTCGCCGATGCCTCATCGGGCGCATCGAAAACAAATACTGAATAATTGCCAATTTTGCGATATACGATTTGTGTTGCAGGTTGCGAAATCTCGGGGAGTTTAGCTTGAATCTTCCGATCTATATCAAGCGCCATTTGCGGCGTCGAAAATTCGACTATTACAAGGCGAGCCTTATCATAACTTGCTGTCACCGCTTCTGTTCCGGCAGTAAATTCAATCTCGTTTAAGATTGGGCGATTGCCGGACAATTTTTGTAACTCCGGCAAATTCGCCACAACTGTGGCTCGTTTTTTTGCGTTCTCCCAATCTGGTAAATGTTTAATTAAAATTGGTACGCCATCGTCATCAAGCTCATCAGTCTGTGGTGACGATAATGTTTTCTGTTGTGCAAAAGCAGAACCGGAAATTATTGATAAGACAAGTAATAGAAACGAGATTTTTCCAGTGACCAAACAAAAGTCTAAAAGTGTTTTCATTAAAGAATTGTGGAAATAAATCCAAGCTTATTTGAAATATTCTGATGCTGATATTTGTCCCTCGGTTTGCGCCAAAAGCTTTATTGCAAATGTTTAAATAGGCTATTTAAACATTTGGGAACAAAATCCCCTTTGTGCGTGTCAAATAAGTAGTAATTACACGTTTTGGTATTATGAGGAACATTAAACAGAATAGTTTGGCCGTTTAATTGTCATCAAATTTCTTGCAAATGATTGATAATAAAATCTGAATACATTTTAGAAACGTATTTCAAATGCGGCACAATTATTGCTATAATATAAACACGCAAGGGGGAAAATAAGAATGACAAACGCAATAACTTTTCCGATATGGCAGGACGCAATTATTTCAGAGAAGACAAAAGAGACGCAGACAAACGAAAAGATAGAAACAATTGAGCCCCAACAAATAATTAAGATTCATAATCCCAATTCTGATTTTGCATTTGCACAACGTGCAGCTAGTGGTGACATTTCAGCTTTTGAAGAGTTGTATCAAAGACATCACCGACGCGTGTACAGCGTTTGTTTGCGAATGTTGCAAAATGCAACTGAAGCCGAAGATTTAACCCAGGAAGTTTTTATCCAGCTTTATCGAAAAATTGGTAGTTTCCGCGGCGATTCCGCTTTCACAACGTGGCTGCATCGTATGACAGTCAATCAAGTTTTAATGCACTTCCGCAAACGTTCCGTGAAGTACGAAAAAACGACCGAAGAAGGTGAGACACCAGTACAAATTGTGGTTGGAACAGCTAACCACCAAAAAATGCCGATCGTTGACAAAATTGCCCTCGACAATGCTATTGAGCAGTTGCCTCCGGGTTATCGAAATGTTTTTACCCTTCATGATATTGAAGGCTATGAACATGAAGAAGTCGCAAGAATTTTAGGGTGTTCAGTCGGGACATCAAAATCACAATTACACAAAGCGCGTCTCAAAATGCGCAAGTTGCTTGGCAAAAAATCAGCGCCGAAACTTGCTTCCGTATGGTAGCAGCAAAATTAGCGTTATCCTTAGGTTAGTAAAAAAGGCTTGTTATCTTAGATAACAAGCCTTTTTTACTTTTAAATATCGATGAAGCTACCGAAACTTTCATATTCTAAAGGGTTCTCAGGTAACGGATTGTTTGGACGAATTGAGAGTTTGCAACTCATTCCAGCAATTGAGGCCGCGTCGAGTTCAGCACTAGAATCAGAAAGAAACAAGATTTCCAGAGGTGAAAATCCGAGCGCGTCAGAGATTCTGAGATAGCTTTCCGGTTCGCTCTTTGCACCCATAGTGGTATCGAAATAATTTGAAATATATTGTGTCAAATTGCCTGCATTGCTATAGCTAAAAATTAGTTTTTGCGCCAAAACGCTTCCTGAAGAAAAAATAGCAATTATTTTGCTTTGAGATTTCCACCTTTCAAATGCGATAGGAACATCATCGAAAACTTCACCAATTAACTCGCCTGATTCATAACCTGCTCGCCAAATTCGGCCTTGAATTGATTTTAATGCGGTGGATTTGCGGTCATTATCTATTAAATAATGCAGGTAAGCTGTAATTGATTTTACTGACAATTCATCAAAAGGCGGTGGAAATTTACCTTTGGCTAAATCATCTCTATGTTCTGCATGAAGGCTGGCGATTTCGTCTTGAATATTAGCAAGATTCGTTTGCACAAAATCAAACATTCGTTTTCGCGCGAACGGGAAAAGCGTTTTGTGAACAAAATCAATCGGCGTAGTCGTGCCTTCAATGTCAAGTAGAATTGCTTTCAAAGTGAATTGTGAATCGTGAATCGTGAATCGAAAATGGTGAGTTTAGAAACGGGAGAATCAAAAAATCAATTCACGATTCACAATTCACTAATTGTATTTTTTCTCGACGCCGCTTTCGGTATAAATAGGTGTCCAGCCGGCAGTGTCTTGAAAAAGGCGAATTGCTCGAACGGTTTTATCTTCCGCCAGGTTAAACCAATGATTTGTTCCGCGAGGGACGCGGATTAGATCGCCAGCCTCCATTTCAATCGCCGTTACGTCACCGTCGCGCGGCGCGATGTGAAAAACTGCATGCCCTTTGACGATGAAGCGTACTTCGTCTTCGTCATGCCAATGTTCTGGACGAAATCTTTCCAGCATCGGCTCAAGGTTTGGCGTATCAGGTTTGATGTCAATGACATCCGCCGTTACATAACCGCCTTTGGCTTTTAGTTTGTCAATTTCTTCTGAATATGCCGCTAATATTTCTTCTGCCGGAGCATCGGGGGAAACTTCATGAGTTGCCGACCAGCGTTCATAATCAATGCCGATGCCAGCGAGATAATTTTTAATTTCTTCTGGTTCGCGCAACAATAAACTTTTATCAGGTACATTTACAACCGCCATTTTTCTTATCTCAACCTTCTTCCTAAAACTTCAAACAAAAACTCGTAAATTTCGATGTGCCGTTTAGCCTCCGCAATGTCCTTCCCCCAAGTATATAATCCATGTCGGCGTAGGTAAACTCCATGTGCATTTGGATTTTCCATCAAAGTTTGTTCAATATTTTCGCTCAATTCGTCATAATTTTGGGAATTTTCGACAATTGGTAAAAACTCCCTGTGTTCATGCGTTTGAACTCCCGCCAACCCTTTGAGCATTTCGTAGCCTTCGATTTCTACACCGCCCTCGCCAAAATAAATGTCTGAGAGAATTGTTCCCCAAACCGAATGCGTATGCAAAATCGCGCCTGCATCGGATTTTAATTTATAAATTGCTAAATGCAGCTTAGTTTCCGCCGATGGTCTGCCAACGCCTCGTAAAACTTTTGCCTCGCCATCAATTTCGAGAAAATGCGTTTCTTTGGCGAGTGCGCCTTTATCATTGCCGCTCGACGTGATGCAAACACGCAGAGGCTCTTTTTGCAGCAACGCGCTAAAATTCCCACTTGTTCCTAGAACCCAGCCGCGTCGGTAAAATTCTCTTCCGCATTCGGCAAGTTGCGATGCTGGGTCCGTAAAAATATCTTTTTCCATCTAAAGTTAAAACGTTTTCACAAATGCGTTAAAAGCTCGTTTGCTCGACGAATTATCATAGACTGCGAAAACAACTCTTTCAAAGCAACCGTTAAAATCATTGCGCAGAAGTTCGGCAAAAACTTTGGCAATCATCTGCGGATCGTTTTGGAAAACTCCGCAGCCCCATGCTCCGAGAATCAACGTTTTGTGCTGATGTTGATTGGCAATCCATAAAAACTTTCGCGCACGTTGAAAGTTTGTCAATTCAATTAGTTTTACATTTTCTGGTTCTTGTCGGTTAACAACTCCGGCGTTGACGGCTGGCGAAGTTATGAAAGAAGCTAGAGAGGATTTGCTAAAAAAGCTTCCGTCGTCATTGCGAAAAACAGGAATAAGCGGCGAATAAATCATGTAATCGGAATACAAACAGCTTTTCTCTCGCCGATTGTGTTCATACATTCTAAAGTTTGCGCTCAAACATGGATAAAGCCCTGAAGAACGGGCCAGAGATTCTTCCTGAGCTTGTGCGCCGCCCAGGAAACCACCGCCCGGATTTTTTGCCGAAGCGAAATTCAAAACGAATGGATTCGCATTCGCATTTTCTGAGCAAACTCTTTTAATCGCATCAATTGTTGTTTCATCGGTGACTTCAAAACGAGTTTCAGCAAACGCTTTGGTCAAACTAACTTCTGCCGGAAAATCGTCGGGACGAAAAAGTCTTGAGCTGGCGATAGCCGCAGCCATTTCTTCTTTGATTGAAATCACTTCGCCGAAAGCAGTTTGATAAAAACCTTTTTCGATAATTTTTAAAGTTTCTTCGGCGATTTCAATTCGGTTGCCTTTTTTCATGGATTAAAAAAATATAGCGATAAGTCTTTGATGAAAAGAAAATCAGCCACCGATAAAACTCATACTTCTTGCGGGTTGAACAAAATAATTTTCATTGATGAAGTGACGCGGCTCTTTTTTGTAAATAACGCTTTCGATAAACTCAGCGACTTCTATTCGATTAGCACTGCTGCGGACGACATCTCGCAAGTTATGTTCGACAGTTGAAAAAAGACAAGTGCGGATGTTGCCGTCAGCAGTCAGGCGAATTCGCGAACATGCGCCGCAAAACGGCTCGGTGACGGGCGCAATAATCCCAATTTCGCCCGCTGCGCCGTCGGCAAAACGAAACCGGCTGGCAGTTTCGGCTCCGCGATTGATTTTTAACGGTTCGAGCGGGAACACATCGTTGATGGCTTTAAATATTTCGCGCCCTGGAAATACTTGTTCGCGGTGCCAGCCGTGACCGGAATCAAGCGGCATAAACTCTATGAAACGCATTTGCAAATCATTTTCGCGCGCAAAATTCGCCAGATTGACTACTTCAGTTTCGTTATGACCGCGAACGATGACGGCATTAATCTTTATCGGAGTTAAATCGGTTTTTTTGGCGACTTCAATCGAAGCCAAAACTCTTTCGAGCGCGTCAACGCCAGTAATCTCATTAAACTTATCCTTCGCGAGGCTATCTAAACTTATTGTCACGCGATCCAGCCCGGCTTGCTTTAATTGCTGAGCGCGTTTCTCATCGAGCAAAAATCCGTTTGTCGTTAAAGCCAGATCTTGCAAATTCGGTTTGAGGCGCGCTAGTTTCTCGACCAATACCACAACATCTTTGCGCAAAAGCGGTTCGCCGCCAGTCAAGCGAATCTTTTCAATGCCTAATTCGACAAAAATCTCGCAAATATATTCCAGCTCCTCATAACTTAAAACCTTTTCTTTATGAGCGAGTGGCGGTTCCCCGTTTGGCAAACAGTAAAAGCAGCGAAAGTTGCAACGATCTGTCAGCGAAACGCGCAAATCTTTAATTTGCCGTCCGTACGAGTCTCGTAAAAAATTACTCATCTGCTCATTTTACCTGAATCACCGGCAAAAGCCGTGCTTTAAAATCTAAAAACGATTTAATTGATAGATAACGGTTGTTAATCGACGAGTCATCTTTTAATTTCAAGGGCAGTTTGAGCGAGCAAAGCGCGGGCGTTGCGCTGCAATCCGCTGAGTTTGGCGCGTTTCATCGGGCTGCGTCGAAAACGCGCGGCATAATCTTCCGGCGATAAATCTAAAATCTCCGTCAAATCTGGTGAAAAGTTGTCCGGGCGGGGTTCAAATCTTTGTTCCATAGTCGGTTGCTCAAACCTATTCCAAGGACAAACGTCCTGGCAAATGTCGCAGCCGTACAACCAACCGCTTAAGTTTTGAGTAATTTCAGCGGTAAACTCTGGAGCGCGTGACTCAATCGTAGCGTAAGAAATGCACCGGTTTGAGTCAACTATGCGCGGAGCAACGATCGCATTTGTCGGGCAAGCGTCAAGACAAGATGTGCAGCTTCCGCAGAAATCCATTGTTTCCGGGGCGTCCGTTTCTAAATCCAAACTGAGCACAATTTCGCCTAAGAAAACCCAAGAACCATATTCGCGAGTAATCAAATTTGAGTGCTTACCTATCCAGCCGAGACCGGCGCGTTGCGCCCAGGCTTTATCCATCATCGGTGCGGTGTCAACGCAAATCTTACCAGTCACTTCCGGCGTTTGGGTTTTTATCCAGCTCAAAAGTTCTCGGAGTTTTTCTTTGAGAACATCATGATAGTCGTCGCCCCAAGCGTAGCGCGAAATTTTACCTTTTGCATAATTTTCTTCATGTTTGTGCGTGGTGAAATAATTGAGCGCGACAACAACAACCGATTTCGCGCCTTCCATCAATAACTGCGGATTCGTGCGTTTTTCCGGCTCGCGCTCCATCCAATTCATTTCAGCTTGGAAACCGTTGGCGAGCCATGTTTTGAGATATTCGCGTTCGTCCGGCAAATCTTCAGCACGGGCAATGCCAACTTTGTCAAAGCCGATTTTAAGAGCTTTATTTTTAATTTTCTGGGTTAAATTTTCCAAATCGGTAATTTCTACAAAGGCAGCAGAGCTCGTCTTGCTAACGTTCGTTTCAAATTTGTGTAGCCTTGGTCTCCAGCCACCAACTCACGCAAAGTGCGGCGAATTCCAGGGTGCATTTTGGCAAATTGAATTAGTCTCTCGGTAAAAGCCGCTCCTAAGAAGTTGCCATAAAACCTGCGCCGCATTTGTGACGCGCGACGCAGCTCCTTGCCAAAATCTGTGCGCCATGACTGTTCATAATCTTTGCCTGAAGCAAAACAGTCAACGAAAATTTCTGCCGATCGTAGAGCGTAATAAATGCCTTCGCCAGTGACGGCATCGGCAAATCCAGCGGCATCACCGAGCAAAGCCCATCCATCGCCCAAGGTGCGCCGCGTGTCCAGAGTTTCAGCGGCGAGTCCCGGAATTCGTGCCGCATAGGGCTCAGCTGATTGCTTCAAATCTTTTGCGAGTTTGGCATTTGTCGGCTTGTCCAGTGACTGCCAAATACTCGCTTTCTTATTTTCTCTCTGAGTGTGAAAACCAACGATAAAACTCCATAAAATTTTATCAAGTTTGGCGTGGTCAAATGTGTCTTGCGCCGTAGCGATGCCAAACGAAAGATGGTCAAGACGCGGAAACGCCCAGGCGTAACCCGCAAACAGGGGCAGAAACGCAATAACTGTCCTTACTTTTGAATCATTTGCGGAGAATGGAATTCGATAGCCGAAGGCGACTTCCATCTCCGATTTTTCGAGATTACCGCTTAATTTTTTGGCAATCACGCTGCTTGCACCGTCGGCAGCTACCAAGAAACGCCCTTGAAAGACATTTGCGTTTTCACTTTTACCGTAACCTCGCAAAGTCCAAACGCCATTTTCGCGATCGTCCGACGGAAGCGAAACTTTTTCGTTAAAAACCATTGCGCCAGCCTGCAGAGCGCGATTACGTAAAAACGAATCAAAAACGGTCCGGTCGTAGATTGCAAATGGCTCATCAAGTTTCAAATATAGTTTTGCTCCGCTCGGCGCAAACATCTCCAAATCCTCGATTGTGCGTCCGACAGCATCTAAAAGCTGTGGATAAGCCTTTAGTGCTTTACTGGTCACACCGCCTCCGCACGGCTTTGGTTCGCCCTCTGGTCTGCCGTCAAAGAGCGCGACTGAAAACCCTTGTTTCGCCAATAATTCAGCTGCAAAACTTCCAGCGGGACCTGCTCCGACGACTAAAGCGTCGAACAGTTTTGGATTGTGGATTGTGGATTGTGGATTTTCTTTCATTCGAAACATAATTGTAGCGCAAAAACGGCTTAAGAAAAACGCGGCTGACAAACCTATTGGATGTCAGCCGCGAAAATTTTTGAGTCAACACCTTGAGTGTACTTATTGTTTAATAAAGCAAACTCGGAGTTTGTATTCTCAAATTTCCTAAAAATTCAGTTTCGCCCCGAATTGAAATTGGCGAGGATCGAAAGCAGCAGTTGGACGGCTAAAATATTGTCCGCTTTTGCTGCGTTCTGCCGTTTGGTTGACGGCATCAACGTTCGGTGAAACTGCTGCTTCATTAAAGCGATTGAACAAGTTAAATCCTTCGGCAATCAAATCAAGCCGGATGCGTTCGCCAAACCGAATTGCTCGTGTGACGCGCAAATCGAGTGACGAATAGCTGTGCGTGATGCCTTGGTTGCGTCCCAGGTTTCCGGTTTGAAATGGTCCGGGAATGAACAATGTGCCGTCAGAAGCCACGCTCGGACGGTCAGTTGAAGATGATTGGTCGTTGTTTGTATCAACATTTGTAATGATATTGAACGGTCTGCCCGACGAGATTTCAAAAATTGGGGCGACCGCAAAATCCGCCAGGAAACGATACAGGAAGTTGTCGGATTTGCGGAATTTCGTCGGCGAAGCAATCACGCTGCTAAACACAAAACGATGTCTCTGGTCAAAAAGCGAAAGCGAACGTTCGGCGCGGAAATTACGGTTGTCTTGCGGCAGCAGGAGCGTTTGCAAATCCGAAGAATCATCAATTGATTTTGAAAACGTGTAGCTTGCCAAAAACGTAAAATTATTAGCAAAGCGACGCTTAACATCAACCGTCATCGCGTTGTATTCCGAATTTCCATCTGACGATTGCACGTTAACCGAACCAAAAGGCGACAAAAGTCCTGTCGTTCGCAGCGTTCCTCCCAATTGTGAGTCAAGCACGGCCTTCGATACAGCACCGCCCGATAATGCCGCCGCCAAAAAGTAGTTCGGTCCGCTCGGACGGAAAAAGTTGGCGATTGCCGGGGCTATCACCCTTTGACCAGTGGCTGTATTTACCGAAATTATTCCGGGAATCACATTGACAAATGTACCCGCAGTACACGCAGCCGGATTGACGGTAGACACTTCGGTAGTATTGGTAGGCAGTCTGCCGAAACAGCGACGGAAGTTTTCGATTTGCAAGTTTGTATCAGGCGCATTGATATCAACGGGATGCGGCAAATTATGCGTGCCGACAAACAAATACTTAACTTCAACTGAAGTGTTTTTATCGAGCTGGCGTTCAATCGCAAGATTTGCTTGTATTGCGTTAGCATATTTAAAATCTTTCGAGACCGGCAGCGTAAACGGCAAAACCGGACCGAAGCCGGGAAATGTTTGATCATTAAAACGCTGTCTGCCAAATTGGTACTCGGATGACGCAGCTACACCTGGAGTCCGTAGTCCCGGCGGGCAAAGCGGGTTTGGCGATGCCGTGCCGCAAACCGTACCTTGAAAAACTTGTGCGGCATTGAGAAGCGCAGTTGGAGATGGGCTCCCAGCCGTTAAAATTGTTTGTTGTTGCTGCGTTGAATCGGCGATATCGGAGTTTGCTGCAATAGCCAGTAATGGGTGATCGTAAAATAAACCGACTGCGCCCCGCAAAACGGTTTTGCCGTTGCCAGCTAAATCATAAGCGAAACCAAAACGCGGAGCAATATTATTAAAGTCGCGAGGAATACCTTGTTGCACGTTGAGCGCGTCTTGAGCCGCCAAAACATCGGATGCCGAAAGCGTGATACGCGACAGCGGATCTGTAAAACCAATCGGGGCAATTTGTCTGGTCAGTTCGACATCATAGCGCGCACCGTAGTTAATAGTTAAATTTCTGAAAACTTTCCATGAATCCTGAGCGAAAAACGCAATCGGTTTGTTGTTGTAGCTGCCAACCGGATCGCCGATGCCTTGAATAAAATTCGTTGGAAATCCCAAGCCGTAAGACTGAACTGGATTTAGTTGCGGCGTACAACTTAAATTTGACGGAGTAGTGGTGAGCGTCGGGCAAGGCGCCGGCAGACCAGGAATAAAATTGTTGACCGGATTTGCGCCAAAATTAAACAGCCCGGCGAAATTTAATTCAAACTCAAAACGCGGAATATCAACCCAGTTAAAATCCGCTCCAAATTTTAAAGTGTGGCCGCCCGTGACAAAAGTTGCGTTGTCAGCAAGCTGGAAACGAATTTCGTCGCGTCGGACGGGCGAAAACAGCTCGCGCCCGATAAACGCCGTATCAGCAACGTTAAATGCAACGGCATCACCATTTTGTGAAGTAAAAGAAAAGCGTCGTTTGCCGAAATTAAATCTGGCTTCGTTGACAATATTGCCAATTGTTGAAGTCAAACCCGCAACCGCGGCATAGTCTTTTACTTTTTGAATTCCAGTGCGCGAAAAATCGTTTTGTCCCAAAGATTGGTTTTGCGATTCGACTTGGATGCCGGTGATATTGCTCGGATTATAGCCAAAGCGAATGTAGAACTGATTGTTTTGGTCAATATTTTGATCAAGCCGCAGCGAGAAAAAGTTGGTCCGATCAGTCACCGGAAAAATCTTGGCTAAATTATTAAGCGGACGAAACGCAATAAATTGACCTTGTGAGTTTTGAGTTCCAATTGGAACGGGCGCACCTGTCAGCAAAAAGCGCCCACCGACTTGTTGTCCGGCGGGAACTCCAAAGCCTCCACCCGGACTGACGATGGGATTTGTGCCGGTCAAGCCTGTGTTTCCGCCGCTCGATGCAATTGTTAAATAAGCTACTGCGCCTGCGGGATTAACGCCAAGCAATTGTTGAGCGAACGCGGCTTGCTGCGGAGTAAGAAAACGATAAGTCTGCCCGCCCAACGCTGCTGGCAATGTTACTGTTGAAGTTAAATTCTGTCCGACATTTGAAGTAAAAAAGCCGGACTCATTACGTTGCCGACGTTCAAAAGCGAAAAAGAAATACGTATGATTTTTCGCAAGCGGTCCGCCAAATGTAACGCCGGATTGAGTACGGGTAAACGGCGGACGTTCATCGCCGCTCGTCGCCAGCAGAAAATCGCGCGGGGCAAAAGCGTTGATTGCTTGAATCTTTTTGTCGCGGATAAACCCGAAAACATTGCCGGTAAAAGCGTTTGAGCCGCGTTTAGTAACGACATTGACCACGCCGCCGGCAGAGCGTCCAAATTCCGGTGCAAAGCTGTTACTGACAACTTGAAATTCCTGAACACCTTCCTGCGAAATGGTGGCGCGGGCGGCGTTCACCGAATTGTCCGTAAAATCAGCGCCGTCAACCTGAACGAGATTCGAGCGTCCGCGTTGACCGCCAAAATTCAAACCAGACGTCGGAGCAGGTCCGATAGGTCTGCCGTTGTCGCGATTAACGTTTGATGCGGTGAGCGCAAAATTGGTGTAATCGCGCTGGTTAATAGGTAAATTCTCAATCCGCTGCTGATCAATGGTATTGGTGACAGCCGAGCGCGTCGTTTCAACCACTTCGGTTTGCGCTCCGTTAATCGTGACCGTTTCGCCAACTGCGCCTAACTGAAGCGAAGTGTTGAGAGTGACAGCTTGACCAATAATTACTTGCACGTTTGGAAACACGCTCTTTTTAAAACTGGCGGCTTCAACCGTCACTTCGTATTCGGCAGGCGGCAGATTAACGATACGGTATTGTCCCGCCCCGTCAGATGTCACAGAACGTGAGATGTTAATTGCATTGTTACTTGCAGTAATGGTTGCTCCGGCAACGACCGCGCCGTTCGGGTCTGTCACCACACCAGTCAAGTCGCCTGCGTTGGCTTGCGCCTGCGCCAAAGCGTTTGAAAAACTGCCCAAAACAATCAACGCCAGCCACCCAAAAGTTATCGCGGCAATGCGAATTTGCTGTTTGAACGCAATCATTCTTAAATTCTCCTTAAAAATTTGTTAGCTGCTTTTTGCAAAATGTATTAGGACTTGGTTGACACGACAGTAGTTTCATTTAGCAAGATGAGTATAGATAAAAAATTAAACTGTGCCAACGCTAAATATAGTTTGGGCAACATTTGTACCTTAATCAACACAAATTATCAAATCATAACGTTGCAGTAACTTAACACAATTGAAACAATCTGGAAATGACTTGCACTTTGCAGTTTTTCGGACAAATGCACAAATTCATGAATTTGCTCACAGAAATAATAAAATTCTTGCGTTTTCGCTGAAAGATGTTCATACTGATAGCCAAATTTAGGCTCTCGCGTATCTCGCGGCAGATTCACCAACAGAAGCAGCAGCGACGGAGGTTCGGTTGGGCAGAGAGTGAGGTTCAAGCTACTTTGAGAAGCATTTGTTTATTGTCCAACAGAAGCGGGTGTGTCGCAGCAAATCAAGAATAACATTTCATGTAGTTTTCGGTCGGTGGCATTCATCGCCCCGCGCGCTTCTCCGTCTAAAGGAATCAAGAAAGAAGAAAAATGAGTACTAAACTTTATGTAGGCAATTTGTCGTTCAAAACTACCGGCGAAGATTTGCAGTCGCAATTTTCGCAAGCCGGTACAGTGACTTCCGCAAATATCGTGACCGACCGTGATTCGGGATTTTCACGCGGTTTCGGATTTGTCGAAATGTCATCCGAAGCAGAAGCTAATCAAGCAATTGAAATGTTTAATGGTCACGAATTGGATGGTCGCGCATTAACCGTTAACGAAGCGCGTCCGCGCGAAGAACGTAGCGGCGGCGGCGGGTTTGGCGGTGGCGGCGGCGGGGGCGGCGGCGGGGGCGGCGGCGGTCGCGGTGGTGACCGTAGTGGCGGAGGCGGCGGTGGTCGCGGCGGAAATCGCGGCGGCGGCAGCGGTGGTCGCAGCGGCGGCGGCGGTGGAGGTTATGGCGGCGACCGCGGTGGCGACCGTTGGTAAAAAAATAATTAAAAAGGATGAATTTATTCATCCTTTTTCTTTGAGCGGTTTGTTATTTCTTACTCAACCCAATCGGCGATAAAAATATTAGTGTCGCCTTGGACAGCATCGTGGCGGTTTGAGGCAAAGACGAGTTTTTTGCCATCAGGCGAAAACATCGGAAAGCCATCAAAAGTTTCGTTGAAAGTAACACGTTCCAAATTTGTGCCGTCAATCTTAATAATAGCCAAATCAAAATTACGTTTCCGCGCATCGGTGGCAAAATAATTAGTGCAGAAGATAATATGTTTACCGTCGGGCGTAAAAAATGGTGCGAACGAAGCCGCATTCAAATTAGTTACTTGGTATTTATTTGTGCCGTCAGCGTTCATCGTCCAAACTTCAAAAACGGTTGGCACGATTAAATTTTGGGCTAGCTTGTCTTTGTACAATTTAATTTCTTCGGGCGTTTTAGGGTGAGAACCCCGATAAACGATTTGCTTTGAATCAGGTGAAAAAAATGCCCCGCCGTCATAGCCTAATTCGGTAGTCAGACGTTTAACGCGTTTGCCGTTCGCATCCATCGAATATAAATCTAAATCGCCGTCGCGCATCGAAGTGAAAATAATTTTTTTGCCGTCTGGCGAAATTGTCGCTTCCGCATCGTAACCTGCCGTTTTCGTCAATTGCTTAATCTGCGAGCCGTCCGGATTAGCGGTGAAAATATCATAGCTTGGATAAACTGCCCAAGCGTAACCTTTAGAGTAATCAATTGGCGGGGGACAATTTTTGTCGCCCATAAACGTTGATGAATACAACACTTTTTTGCCGCCTTTGAAAAAGTATGAACAAGTGGTGCGCCCCGCTCCGTTTGAAATCATGCGCACGTCCGAACCATCAATGTTCATCGAATAAATCTGATCGCAGCCGCGCCCGTCACGTTTTGATTGAAAAATCAGTTTTTTACCGTCAAACGAAAAATATGCTTCGGCATTTTCCCCGCCATTGGTTAATTGTTTAACGTTTGCTAGATGTTTCTCTTCGGGCAGCATAAGCGCTTTATCATCTGTTTTAGTTGAAACAGTTTTTTCCTGCGCTTGACCAGTCAAAATATTTTGAAAAATAAAATTGCCGCAAACGCCCAAACTTAAAGCAAGAATTATTAGAAAAGTTTTTTTCATAAAGAGAATTGGAAAGCTCCAAAAATCTATTATCACAAACAAAGAAACGCAGTGCAAAAGCATTAAAACTTCCGCACCGCGTGTTTAATAAAAACAAGTTGAAAAAGCCCTTTTTAGTTTAACTAAACTGCTGCCCGCCGTGTTGCTCCAAATAACGTTGCGGGAATTAATAAGACGAGGAAAATTAAGTGATACCAAAGAGGAATCGAATTCCAAAGCGCAGCTTCGACGTAAATGCCGAAAGCTAAAAGCAAAACTCCGAGTGCGAGAGCAGCCAGCATCGGGCTTTGTCGTCCGGCAATGAGAGCGGTCACGTAACCGGAAATGATCGAAATCGAAATGCTTCGCACCAGCGAAATAACGAAAACTGTCGTGCTGAAGTTCTTCAGACCATTGCCGTACCATTCGGGCGACAATAACAAAAGCGTCAGATCGCTGCCAATCCATAACGCCGACCACAACACGAAACCGGCGGCCACGCTAAAAACCATTTTTAACACTGACTTTTCTCCCAACAATCGCTCACCAAAACAGCAAGCAAGTAATTTAACATCACTTGCTTGCTGTTTTTGGTCAAATTTTAAGCGGCTTTAATGCGCCTGGTTTGTGCTTTTTCTTCAACCGATTCAAACGTCTCATTAAGCACCAATTTGGTTTTCTCAATTTTCGCCATAATTCTTCGGTCAAGATCTGCGATTTGATCTGACGTCAAATGATAAATGTTGGGCTGGTTATGATAAACCTTCGCTCCAGTGACGATATCCGCTTTTTTAAAGCCGTTGGCTTCGGCTTTGATCACTAAATCGTCAACCGTCATTTGTTGCGGCGCAATCGAAAGAGGCTTTTTCTCCTCGATATATTCCGGCACGTTCGAAGGTGCGGGCGTGTCAAAAGCTAAATTGAGAGCATCTTCACCCTTCATATGATCAAGAAAATCTTTGAACGTAATGTTGCCGACCATTTCAAAACCAACTTCGAAAGCTTGCGAATTTGATTTGACGACTTGAAACACGCGAATGATTTCGCCGTCGCGTTCCTGCATCGAGATTTCCACCATTACGTCAACAAAATATTCGAGACCCGAAGCCGTCATCGGCAACACGCGCCCGACTTCGTTGTCTTCTTTGGCTTCTTTTCCTTTGGCAGCGATTTGGTCTGCAATAACTACGCATTTACCGCTTTCAATACAAAGCTTTCTTAAAACTGACTGCAAAATCATTTGGTCGGCGGCAAGCTGTTCGGCAGATGGTTGAGAGAGCGGATCGCCCGAATCAGAACGAACGGCTTCGAGCATTTCCGAATGTTTCGCGCCAAAATACGCTGCCCATGAATCTAGAGCGTAACAGCCATAATTTTGCTCGCGCCCTTCGCCCGACAAAGCCCAATCAATAAATTCAGGCAATTCGTCCGGTGTTTCAATTTCAAGCGCGTCAAATGTTGCGCCAACACCTTTGAGCAGTCGAGCTTTGCGCTCAGTATCAAATATGCACAAACGTCCAAGTCCCGCTTCGGAAAGCGAGCGAATAAAACTGCTTTTGCCCACGCCCGCCCCTCCGCGCACCGCCATCACCAGGCGTTGCTGGCGCGGGACGCGGCTGAGCGGATTGATTTTAGGTTTTGCTGTCGTTTTCATGAATTTTTCTCCTTATTCTGCTGCTAGCCCTCAGGCTGTTCAAGTAGTTTCTTAATTTTTATTGTTTAGTTTAAACCTTAAAAAGAACTTAGTACCATCTATGAAACAAAAAATAACATGAAAAGCGTTTTTGTTTCAAGTGTGAAACGCAAATTTTTAAGATTTTTTAGCACGAACAACAAAAGTAGGAGCAAAAAACAAAAAATATGGACGACTAACTGATATTTGAGTCAGTCCGGCGTTGCGAAAAAATTTGGCGTATTCATACCCGAGCCAAACGTCTGCAATAATTATTTCGCCCCCTGATTTTGTAACGCGGACAATCTCTGAGAGAGCTTTTTGGCGTTCGCGTTTGCGGATAAGATTGTGCAAAACCCAGCTTGTTAGGATTAGGTCGAAAAAATTATCTGCGAAAGGCATATTTCGCGCGTCAGCAGTTTCAACCGCAACGCGGTCAGCGACGCCTTCAATTTCGGCGTTTTTGAGAGTCGCTTGCGGGCTGTTTCCAGCTTGATCAACTTCTTTCCAAACATCAATTCCAATGGCTCGCCCATTTTTATTGAGAAATTTCGCTGCTCCAATTATCAGCAAACCATGCCCGCATCCGACGCCCAAAATATATTCATCACCGCGCAAGTTGAGTGAATTAATAATTTCATCGCGCAAGCGCAGTTTACCGACTTTGCTGCCCCATAAAATTGTTGCGGCAATTAAAAAACAAACTGCGCCCGCCGTAATTATTAGTGCAGATTCAATCTCGTGAAGCGTAGTATTTGTCAGCCATCCAACGAGTGCCAAGCCGCCGCTAATCAAAAGACACCCAATCAGGAAAGTGTTAAAGACGAAAACCGGTCCGTCAATACCAAAATTTACAGCTTTCAAACTCACTTGTTATTTGTCGAAATACGCTTTGACTGCCATTTTGCCGAGCTTCCACATTTTGCCCCAATCAATTTTGCCATCTTCCTTGTCGCGTCCCGTGAGTTTGTCCATAACCAATTGACGCAGATGTTTGCCTTCGCGCCGAAGCATAAATTCTTTGGCGTAAGGTTTTGCGGTTTCAAAGAAATTAAATTCCGGGTCAATCACATAGCCGATGCCTTCGAGCGTCATCAGTGCGCGCATAATGTATGTAAAATTGGACGGCAGACGAAACGGGTAATCGTACATGATGTCCGCCAGCTCGTAAGTCATTTCCTTAAATTTTACATCTTTAAGTTTTAAATTAAGGTGAATCTCAAACATCTTTTCGACGACGGGACGAATCCGCTCAGGGTCTGTACCCGGTTTCATAAAATCCAAATCAATCAAATCCTGCGCGATTCCAGCCGGGTCGCGCGCAACAACGTGAAAAAACGCGTCAACCATTTTTGCCTGAAGCTGCGGCGAAATGCGCCCGACCATTCCAAAATCGAAAAACGCCGTGCGTCCGTCATCCATCACGAGCAAATTGCCCGGATGCGGGTCAGCGTGAAAGAAACCGTCTTCGAGCAATTGCTTCAAATAAGCTCTGATCAGCAAACGGTTAACTTTGGCTGGCGAGATACCTTTTGCTTTTAACTCCGGCAAATCAATAACTTTTGTCCCGCGAATAAATTCCATCGTCAAAACCTTTGACGAACTGTGAGACCAGTATATTTTGGGAACGTGTAGCGCCGCCCAATCTTTAAAATTTTCGCGGAAACGGTCTGCGTTGCGTCCTTCAGCCGAATAATCCATTTCCTCATGAACGGTTTCGTCAAACTCCCCCAGCATTCCAGCCCAATCCGCATTTTCGTTGAGCGCCGGAAAGCGTTCGGCAAAACGCGCGATTTTCTGCATGATGTCAATATCGCCGCGAATTATTGCCGAAAGATTCGGAC
>JBDTZD010000007.1:0-20871 GCA_040005335.1 Pyrinomonadaceae bacterium
GCATAATTACTTTTTTGGCGGCTCGACAACCAACGAATTCGGCTTTGGTATCAATCATAATTTCACCAACGTCGGCGCGGGCGATACGAGCATTCCGCGATTTGATTTGGCTTTTGTTGATTTTAGAATCAATCCTATCGGTCCGGCGCAGTTCGAGCAGATTCGAACCGGCAAAGTTTATCAATTTCTTGACACTTTGAGTGCGGTGCGCGGCAATCATTCGATGAAATTCGGAGTTGATCTGCGGCTCAATCGCCGTGCCGCTGAATCAATCACACAGGACACACTGACTTTCTTTTCAACCAACGATTTACGCACCAACGCGCCGTTTGTGATTGCGCGGGGCGGCAATCCGGAATTAAATTACGCCAACGAAAACTACTCGTTTTTCGCCAACGATGATTGGAAAGCGCATCCGCGACTTTCGTTAAATCTCGGCTTGCGTTACGAAGTCAGTTCTGTCAGCCGCGAGAAAAACGGACTTCTCCAGAATTTTGATCTCGCCACGTTGCGCTACACTGCCACCGGACAGAAACTTTACAACGCCGATAAAAATAATTTCGGTCCGCGTTTCGGTTTCGCGTTTGACGTTTTCGGCACTCAAAAAACGGTTTTGCGCGGCGGTTACGGAATTTTTTATAACCGCGAACTGCCCGCCAGTTTCGGCTCGCCGCAGGCAAATTCTTTCCCGCAAGTGTCAACCGATCTGTTCGATTATTTCTTCTGTGCCAATCCGCCGCCGACGTTCGCTTATCCGGTTGACCCGCGCGTTTTCGCCTGCGGACAGGCGGCAGCTTTTGTCATCGAAAAAAATCTCAAAACGGCGATGGCGCAGCAGTGGTCGCTTAATATTCAGCAGAATATAGGTTTGGGAACGTTGACCGTCGGCTACGTTGGCAATCACGTGACGCATCTTTTGACCGACGGCGTGATCACGCCGCGCAACGTCAATCGCGCGAACGCCGTCACGGGCGCGCGTCCGCTGACCGAAGCCTACGGCGATATTTTCATCGTCGGCGGTTATCCGCAATCTAATTACAACTCGATGCAGGTTAATTTTAAACGTAATCTGACGCAGGGTTTCCGTTTCAATGCCAATTACACCTGGTCGCACGCGATTGATGATGTGGTCGGATTTTTCAAAGATTATCAGGATGAGAATAATGCCCGCGCAGAACGCGCCAGCTCTGATCAGGACGTGCGCCATAATTTCACGCTTGATGCCGGTTATGATATACCTTTCAAGAAAATTTTTGAAAACGCTCCCGAACGGCTCGTCGAAGGCTGGCAGCTTAACACGATCTTTCAGGCGCGAAGTGGTTTGCCGGTAACGGTCACGCAGACGGGCGGAATTTTCGGCGGTTTTTCCAATCGTCCGAACGTCGTCGCCGGAGTTGATCCGTATTGCTCGAATTATTCCGTTCCAACCTGTCAATTTAACGCCGCCGCGTTTCAAGTCGTGCCGGCAGGCAGTTTTGGCAATGCCGGGCGCAATATTCTGCGCGGGCCGAAATTTTCGCAGCTTGACGCCTCGCTCTTCAAAAATACGAAATTGACTGAAAAAACTTCGCTCCAATTGCGCCTTGAAATTTTCAATCTTTTTAATTTCGCCAATTACGCCGATCCTTCAGGCGGTTTGGTGTGCTCCGGTTCGGTCGGGCAATGCGACGCTTTCGGAACAAGCAATTCGACGGTCGGCAATCAGTTAGGTGGCTTGCTCGGATTCGGCGGTCCGCGCCAGATTCAGCTTTCGGCGAGATTTACGTTTTAAATCTCGCCGATCTATAAATTAATCGAAAACGAGAATTATGGTATTTAACAAAACAGCAAAATTAAAATTGTCGCAATGTGTTTTAATCATTGGTTTGACTTTAGTTTACGGCTTTTTGTTAAATGCCGCGGCTCAAACCAAACTTCCCGCCAGCTCGATTAAAATCGTTTATATTACGCCGACTTCGCATTATGATTTCGGGTTTGTCGAACCGCCTGATGCCATTCGGGAACGCGCTGCTAGGCATATTGATGAAGTGATTCGGATGGCGGAATCGGATCCGAATTTTCGCTGGACAATTGAAAGCGTTTGGCAAGTCAACGAATGGCTGAGACGGCAGAAAAAGCCGACTTCCGTCTTGCCGAAAGATAACGCAAAAATCGCCCGCCTAGTGAAATTAATCAAAAGCGGGCAAATTGCGCTTTCAACTTCGTGGGGCAGTATGCACACGGATTTTATGGGCGCGGAAGAGCTAAATCGGCTTTGTTATGATTATGAAATTTTAAAACGCAGCTACGGAATTGAAAGCCAGATAGCATTGATGGACGATGTTCCCGGACATCCTTCGACGATTCCTTCGATTCTCGCCGGCAGCGGCACGAAATATCTGACTGTTGGGGCAAATCTCTTTATCGGCGTGGCTACTTCGCTGGCGCCCGGAAAAGTTCCTTTTTACTGGCAATCGCCAGACGGAAGCCGTGTTTTAACATGGATTAGTCAAAGCAAACGCGGCGGTTATACCGAAGGCATGACAGATTTTTATCTCGACCCATATTCGCTCGACCCTTATACAAATAAAACGCCGTTTGACATGTTTAATCCGGAACTTGCGGGCAAGAAAACCGATTTGCAGATTATGGAAATCGGTTTGACAGAACTCTTAAACCGTTATAATCAAGCCGGTTATAAATACGATGCAGTAATGGCGTATTATGCCCACGATTTTGTTGAGCCGACGAATGTTTCAAATCTCGAAAAAGCGATTAAACTCTGGAACTTAAAACATAAAGAAGTTCAATTAAAAATTGCCACGCCGCCTGAATTTCTGAAGTACATTGAAACGAAATATGCCTCACAAATTCCGACCTTTAAAGGCGAATGGTCAGGACTTTGGAGCGAATCAAAAACACAGTCGCCGCGAATTTCCGCCACGGCGCGTTACGCGCACGATCATGCGCCCGCTGCTGAAACTTTGTGGAGCGCGATCTCGATGACGCGCAAGATTCCGTTTCCGGTCGGAAACTACACATCAATTTACGATTTGATGATGACGTATGACGAACACAGCGGTGCGGGAAATAACGGCTGGATTCAGCTCAATGATCGCCAGCCGCTTGAAGAACAAAATCGGCAATACGTCGGATTTATGGAGCGGGCTCAGAAGGAAACCGATTTTCTGCTCAAGCAGGGTTTGAGCGTTTTGGCACAAGGATCGCGCTATCAGCAAAGCATTCCGCAAAAATCGGCAAACGTCTGGAACGCAATTGTTTATAACGGTTTATCGTGGGACAGAAGCGACGTCGTTAAACTCAAACCGCCGGGCGATAATTTGCGGATTACCGAGATTCGAGATTTAACCGACAATAAAAAAATCAATTTTGATGTTAATGAAACGGGCGAAACAATTTTCGTCGCGCGGGCGGTTCCTTCAATGGGTTATAAAACTTTTGAAATCACGACCGCGCCCGGAGTTTCCGTTCCAACTTTGAAGGAAGACGCGGGCAAAACCGAAATCAAAAACGACAACTTTCTAATTAAATTTCGAGCCGACGGCAACATAGAAAGCATTTACGATGTTCGGCAAAAACGCGAAATCGTGAGTGACAAAGGCGAATTGCCGTTTAACGAACTGCTTCGGGTGGAAGGACAGGACGCTTCGAAAATCAATTACCCGCTTGCAGCACAAATCTCAGTCAGAAAAGGCGAGCAGATGACGCAAATCGTCGTCAAACGACCGCGCTCGGTTTTTCCCGAAACGACGCTCACGATTTACGACCAATTGGATTACGTCGAACTGCACAATGAACTCGACCCCGAAAAAATGCCGTTTGCGGGCGGGAATAACAACTGGAACGATTCGTACTATTTCGCCTTTCCATTCAACATTTCCAAAGACAATTTAAAAGTTAAGCGCGGTGGGCAGAAATGGTTTGATACATTACCGGATGATTACTTGCCCGATGCCCGGCGCGACGCCGTCACGACGCAGCATTTGATCGGAATGACGGACGGCAATAATTCTGCTCTGCTGGCGCATCGTCAAGCATTTCATTGGATTTATCCCGGTTTTGTCGCCACCAAATTGCAGCCGAAGGACGCGCCGAAACAACTGCCCGCCATGTTTACGGGTAAATTTCCGCTGCCCGAAGCAACAATTTATTCGCGCGCCGTGCGCCGCAGCAACCAAGCCGATACGCACGATTTAGGCGTGATAAATATGCCGACGGTTGAGCCTGGAATTTCCGGAAAATACGTTTACGATTATGCAATCGCTGCGGACGAAAAATTTGACGAGGTAAAAGCTTGGCAGCTTGGAGCAAATTTCAATTTGCCGCTGCGAGCAGAATATATTAACGCTTTGCCAAATTCTTTGAGCGCCGGATTTTTCAGCCTTAATCAACCGAATGTGGAAATTGTTGCCGTCAAACCGATTTCCGATTCGGTTATTCGCGGCGAAGTCAGCGCCACACCGCTCGATCCGCAAACAAATAAAGTTTTTATCATTCGCTTGCAGGAATTTGCGGGGCAGATAACAACAGCGCAAATCAATCTTCCGGTGAAAATCAAATCGGCTTCATTAGTTAATTTAACGGAAGACAAGGTTTTACAAAATATTGGGCAAATTGCGCCTTTGACTGTGAATTTAAAACCGTTTGAGACAGCAACAATAAAATTCGAGATAGAACAGTAAAATTATGAGCAAATTCAAACGCAGAGATTTTATCAAAACCGTTTCGGCGGGACTGGCCGCCACAGCTTTGTTGAAATCAAATGTTTCAGGAAAGGATAGCCCAATTCCGGTTGCCGCACCCGGAGCTGCATCTTTGCCCGATATTCCAACGGTTGATTCGATGCGCTCAATCGTCATGACGCATAAATTCGGCGATCTTTTTAATCCGCCGGGACTCACCAATCAATGGGGTTGCGCTCAAGCCGCCGTTGATGCCGTTGCCGTCCGGAGCATCGCGTTTCCGCCGTTTGCACAGGGCGAAATGAATGTTGCACCACTTGGTTCAGGCGGCGAACTGCTGACCGGAATTTTATTTGTTGACGGCGAATATTTCGCCGCGACGAAAACTCCGATTGAATTTGTCTGGCAGCCTGATCGGATCGAACGAAAAACCGTTTACAAAGATTTAGAAATTACCAGCACGACGATTGTGCCGTTTAAAACAATGGCAGTGGCGGTCAAATTTAACGTCAAAAATGTTTCAAAAGAGCGGCGCAAAACCGAAATAAAACTGGCAATCAACGGCGGCGCAACCAAAAGTGTTAAGCCCTGGAATGCAGCGTACTCGCCGGGTGAATACGACAATGCGCGGACGATTGACAACGCGCGCAACGCGGTTTTGTGCCGTGCCGTTAATAGCCAGGCGTTTGTTTTGCAGGGCGTATCTCCTGCACCCGAACAAATTCTACCATCCTGGCTGATTTACAATTTTGATCTCGCGCCAAACGAATCAAAATCCGTGACGTTCGTTAATTCTCTGGGCGAAAATCAACAGTTTGTCGAAAAGCAATACGACGCAATTATCAATAATTTTGACCAGACTCTTAAACAAACGACCGGTGAATGGAACGCTGAATTTAAAGCCGCTTTTACACCCGGTAATAATCGGTTTTCGGGTTACTTGCCAACGCTTGCGACAAATGACGATTCGGTCAAACAGCTTTATCACACTGCGGTTTTACATGCGCTTTACTTTAAACGGACCACGCCGCATTCGGTGTCTGGCACGACCTACGTGACGCTCGCGCCTCGTTATTGGGAAACAACGACTTTTCTGTGGGATATTTCCCTGAGCGCGATGCTTCTCTCTCTACTTGACCCAATGATTTTGCGCCGGATGATGGAAACATGGATGAAGCTTGATATTCACCAACATTTCGGGACGGAATTTTTAACCGGCGCGGGAGTTGGTCCATGGTATTCAGTTAATGATTATGCAATGTCGCGGATGTCTAAAGAATACCTGCGCTGGACGGGCGATAGGGCGTGGCTTGACACTGAAGTCGGCGGAGTAAAAGTTTTAGACAGACTCGTTTCCTACGCCGAACATTGGCGCGAACTGGACACAAATAAACATGGATTAGCGGATTACGGCGGTGTCAGCAATTTGCTCGAAGCCGTTTCGAGTTACGTCCATGAAGTTGCGGGACTTAATGCCGCAAATGTTTATAATTTGCGCTTTGCTGCCGATTTGCTTGAATTTAAAGGGCAAAAAGCGAAAGCTGAGGCGATGCGAAAAGAAGCTGAAGATTTGGGCAAGCGTGTGCAAGAGCTTTACATTGACGGCAAAGGAATCTGGAAATGCCGCCTTCCGGATGGTTCTTACAATGAAGTGCATCACTGCTACGATTTCGGCACGACGTTGATGAACATCGGCGATTTGATGCCTCAAAAGCAAAAGGGCGAAATGGTCGAATTTTTTAAACGCGAGCTGCAAACGCCGACGTGGATGCGCGCGCTTTCAACTAAGGATTTGGACGTCACTTTTAGCATTCGCCCCGACCATCAATGGACGGGTGCATATACGGCTTGGCCGGCGCTCGCGCTAAGCGGTTTATTTGTCGCTGGCGAAACGGATTTGGCATTCGACTGGATCACGGGTTTGGCGAAAACAATGCGGCAAGGTCTAATCGCTCAAGCGCATTTTACCGAAGCTTTTGTCGCCCCCGAATCAAACGGCGGCGCCATTAAAGCTCCTTCGGATCAGCCTTTTATCAATGATGGCGCGTGTGTTTCAGGTTGTAATTATCTGGAACCGATTGTTGATTCAATTTTCGGTGTCAAGGCAGGATTATTTGGCGAAATTACTGCAAAACCCAATTTTGGTAAGTTTGATGCCAACGCTGAACTACGGAACATCAGTTACCAGGGCAAAACTTACACGGCGAATAAAAACGGAGTGAAAGCTGTCTGATCGAAGAATATGAAAATATATTTGCTCATACTTTTTGTGTTTCTTGGCATGGCGTTTCAAATCCAAGCCCAACAAAATACGCCTTCGACGCCTTTTGCGACTGAAGCGGGCGCAAGGTACTGGGTGCAACCCGACATAGTTTACGGTTCGGCAAATCAGACGGCTTTAAAGCTTGACGTTTGGTATCAACATGACGTTAACACGCCGCAGCCGACGCTTGTTTATATTCACGGCGGCGGCTGGGTTTTTGGCAACAAGGAAACAAGCGTTTTACAATTTTTGCCGTTTTTGGAAAAAGGCTGGCGCGTCGTCAACGTCGAGTACCGAATGGCGAGTAATTCGCTAGCCCCGGCTGCCGTCGAAGACACGCGTTGTGCGCTCCGCTGGGTTTTTCGCAATGCCAAGCAATGGAATTTTGACACTTCAAAAATAGTTTTAACCGGACATTCAGCGGGCGGACATTTATCGCTTATCACTGGAATGCTGCCGGACAAAACCGGACTGGATAACAACTGTTACGGCGATGAGAAAATAAATGTCGCTGCGATTATTAATTGGTACGGCATTACGGATGTCAATGATTTGATTCAAGGACAAAACTTAAAAAATTACGCAGTGATGTGGATGGGAAACCAAACCAATGCGACGGAAGTTGCAAAACGTGTTTCACCTTTGACTTATGTGCGGACGGGTTTGCCACCGATTTTGACAATTCACGGTGATAAAGATGACGTAGTGCCGTATTCACAAGCCACGCGTTTGAAAGAGGCGCTCGATAAAGCCGGAGTCAAAAATGAATTGTTAACCATCAAAAACGGCGGACACGGTGGTTTTACTCAGACCGATTACGTTAAGTCTTACGAAACAATCTGGAATTTTTTAAGAAATAACAAAGTAATCGAGTAGAAATGAAAATTACAGATATCAGAGCTACGACGGTTACAGTTCCGCTCGAAGCACCGCTGAGACATGCGGCAGGCTGTCATTGGGGGAGATTCGTCCGCACCATTGTCGAAGTTGAAACCGACGAAGGTATTATTGGACTTGGTGAAATGGGCGGCGGAGGTGAATCTGCCGAAGGGGCGTTTCGAGCGATTAAGAATTATTTGCTCGGACATAATCCGGCGAACTTAGAAGAAATGCGGTTCAAAATCGCTAACCCGACAGCTTCGCTTTATAACAACCGGACACAGATTTTAGCCGCGCTTGAATTCGCTTGCCTTGATATTATCGGGCAGAAATGGGGAGTTCCGGTTTACGAGATTTTGGGCGGAAAACTTCAGACGGAAGTTCCGTTCGCCTCATATCTCTTTTTTCGATACCCAAATCCAAAAACAGGGGCGGGCGAAGTAAGAACAGTTGAACAACTCGTCGCACACGCCAAAGATTTGAAGGAAAAACACGGATTTACCTCACACAAACTAAAAGGCGGTGTGTTTGCGCCTGAATACGAACTCGAATGTTATCGTGCTGTGGCTGAAGAACTGGGGACGGACACCAGAAGCGGCGATTCATTTCGGTTTGACCCTAATGCCGCGTGGTCAACCGAACAGGCAATCTGGTTTGGTCAGCAAATCGAAGATATTCGCAACGATTATCTGGAAGATCCTGTCTTTGGGCTTCATGGAATGAGAAGAACCAGGCAGAAAGTACGGATGCCGCTCGCAACCAATACGGTGGTTGTTAACTTTGAACAGCTCGCGGCAAACATTTTAGACACTGCGGTTGATGTGATTTTGCTGGATACAACATTTTGGGGCGGAATCAGAGCGTGCGTTAAAGCGGCGGGAATTTGCGAAGCATTCCAATTGGGAGTAGCTGTGCATTCATCTGGCGAGCTAGGAATTCAGCTGGCAACAATGCTCCATCTCGGTGCGGTAATTCCAAATCTCTCTTTTGCAGCCGATGCGCATTACCATCATTTGACTGACGATATTATCAAAGGCGGCAAATTTCAATACCAGAACGGCACAATCAAAGTGCCAGCAGAAGCAGGTTTAGGTATCAAACTCGATCGCGACAAATTAAATGAATACGCCGAATTATACAAACGGCTCGGCGGTTATCCATATGATCAAGACCCGCTGCGCCCCGATTGGTCGCCGGTTGTGCCGAATAATCGCTGGGCTGATCCGGCGGACGGCAGAACGCCCGATATCGCTTTTTAAAGCGTCAAATTTAATAACAGAGAAATGAAATTTATCACGTTTAAAAAGAAAAGTGAGAGTTCTGTTAAAAATCCGCAGTATCACATCGGAGCATTGATTCCCGCGGATAAAATTTACGATTTAACATCGTTAGTTGCTGAAGAGAGCATGACTGCAACTGAACTGCTTCAATGTTTTGATTTAGAAAACGATTTTATTGTGAAAGCTCAGAACTCGCTTGATAGGAGTTTTGATTTATCGATTATCAATCGCGAAGAAATAGAAATTTGCCCCCCGGTTCCTCGCCCCAACAAAATTATCTGCATCGGGTTAAACTACCGCGACCACGCCCTAGAAAGCGGAATGCCGATTCCGTCGTCGCCGATTATTTTCTCGAAATTTTCGACATGCGTTATCGGCGCAAATCAGCCGATTACGCTGCCGAAAGGTAGTAATCAAGTTGATTATGAAGCGGAATTAGCTTTCATCATCGGACGCACGGCTAAAAACGTGAAAAAAGAAGCGGCGATGAATTACGTTTTCGGCTACACCAATTTTAATGACGTTTCAGCCAGAGATTTTCAGTTTGCGGACGGACAATGGCAGCGCGGCAAATCTTGCGATACTTTCGCGCCCCTCGGTGAATTTATTGCCACGACCGATGAAATTCCAGACCCGCACAATCTTCAGATTCAATTCCGGCTTAACGGCGAAACTTTGCAGAATTCAAATACCAGAGAACTTATTTTTAAAATTCCAGAATTGATTGAGTTTTTGTCGGCGAGTATAACCCTTGAACCGGGTGATATTATAGCAACGGGAACGCCTCCAGGAGTCGGATTTGCCCGCAAACCACCAGTTTTCATGAAAGATGGCGATCGGGCGGAAGTTGAAATTGAAGGCTTGGGAATTTTGTCGAATCCAGTCGCAGCAGGATAAACTTTTATGTTTGATTTAACGGGGAAAATTGCCCTCGTGACCGGAGCGGCTTCGGGGATCGGCGAGGCGATTGCGATAACCTTGGCGCGAGCCGGAGCATTTGTTTATGTTACGGATTTGAACGAGGGGGACGGAGAGCTCGTCGCTGCTGAAATAAAAAGAGAATCTTTTCAAGCCGGGTTTTTAAAATTAAATATTGCCGACAATGAAAACTGTTTACAAGCGGCTGAAATTGTTTATCAAAACCACGGCAAACTCGATATCTTGGTTAATAATGCCGGTGTCGGTCACGTCGGTACAATCCTCAACACAAACGCCGAAGATTTAGATAGACTTTATGCGGTCAACGTGCGCGGAATGTTCAATCTGACCAAGGCGTTTGTCGAACAAATGATTGAGCGCAAAGACGGCGTAATTATTAATATTGCCTCCATCGGCGGCGTCATCGCCATCAAGGATCGTCTGGCGTACTGCACCACAAAATTTGCCGTCGTAGGATTTACCAAATGTATCGCGCTCGACCATGCTTTGCAGGGAATCAGAGCAAACGCGATTTGTCCCGGGAGAGTCGAAACGCCGTTTGTCAAGGCTCGAATTGCGGAATATCCTGACCCCGAAAAAGCTTATCGGGAAATGGCAGCGACTCAGGCTTTGGGGAGAATGGCAACGCCCGCCGAAATTGCTGCGTCCGTTTTGTATTTAGCGAGCGACGAAGCTGCTTTCGTGACAGGAACAGCATTTGAAATTGATGGAGGCTTTGCGGTCGGAAAATAAAAGCAACATCCTTGGAATGAATAATATTGCCCGTGAGGGACGAAACTTCATAAACAGATTTTAGTAGTTCGGCTGAGAATCGTTAAATGACTGTTTTGGACATTAAACCAGAATTTGAGTGCCGCTGGAATTTGGTATCTCTGGGCGAAGTGATGCTCAGGTTCGATCCCGGCGATGAGCGCATTCATACAACCCGGCAGTTTCGGGTTTTTGAGGGCGGCGGCGAATATAACGTCGCTCGCTCATTACGCAAAGTTTTTGCGCAGCGCACGGCAATTGTCACGGCGTTGACGCGCAATCCAATTGGCAGTCTCATTGAAGATTTAATTCTGCAGGGCGGTGTCGATACCTCGCAAATCCTTTGGCGCAGCTCTGAAATTGATCAAACTCGTAATGGTATCTACTTTATCGAACGCGGCTTTGGTCTGCGCGCTCCGAGCAGTTGTTTTGACCGCGAACACACGGCTGTCTCGCAAATTCAATCGCACGAAATTGATTGGAACCTAATTTTCGGCGAGATAAAAACGCAGTGGTTTCACACCGGCGGAATTTTTGCCGGACTTTCCGATTCGACACCGCAGATTGCTGCTCTTGCTATGCAAATTGCCAGCCAACAAGGTGCGATGGTTTCCTATGATTTAAATTACCGCAATTCGCTCTGGAAAACGCGCGGCGGACGCCTCGCGGCAAATGAAGTTAATAATCGGCTTTTGCCCTTTGCCGATGTGGTTTTCGGCGTCCCGGATTTTGATTCGAAATTATCACGGTTTGACGAGCGGCAATTTACCGCTGCCGCAGAAAAGCTGCACGCTCAGTTTCCCAACGTTAAAATTATTGCCACGACTTTACGGGAAGTCGAGAGCGCCAATCGTCATAACTTCGGCGGAACAATTTGGACTAATCAAGGCGTCTTTACGGCACGGAATTATTTTAAGACGGAGGTATTTGACCGGGTAGGAAGCGGAGACGCATTTGCATCGGGTGTCATTTACGGTTTACTGACAGGCGAAGGCGAGCAGTTTGCCGTTGACTGCGGAACGGCTCACGCAGTTTTAGCTATGACTACGCCAGGCGATAATTCAATGGCAACCTCTGACGAAGTTCGCCAATTAATGCAAGAGATGAACGCTGAGGCAAAACGATAAAATCGTGAGAATGAATAAATCAGAAGTTGTTAATCAAATTAAAGCAGCAGGTGTGATTCCGATTATTCGGACTAAAGCTGAAAATGCGGCATTGCAGGCGATTGAAGCAGTTAGCGCCGGCGGGCTGAATATTTTTGAAGTGACAATGACCGTTCCAAATGCAATCAAAATCATTGAAAACTTAAAGGCGCAACTGGAAAAGAATTTCCTGATCGGAGCCGGAACTGTTCTAGATGCTGAAACGGCAGATAATTGTATCGCGGCGGGAGCTGAGTTTATTGTCAGCCCAATTTTTGATCCAAGAATCGTTTCAACATGCCAAAAACATGATGTAACTGTGATAGCGGGAGCCATGACGGTGACAGAAATATTTGCTGTCTGGCGAGCTGGAGCAGATTTTGTCAAGGTATTTCCGGCTGACGCGCTCGGTGGGGCAAGTTATCTGAAAGCGGTTAAAACAGTATTACCGGAGGTCGCGCTCATCCCAACTGGCGGCGTTACAATAGAAACAGCAGCGGATTTTATCAAAGCCGGAGCCGCGGCAATCGGGATCGGAAGTGATTTAATTAATCAAGAATGGCTGCAAACAGGACGCGCTGATGAAATCACGAGTCACACTCAAACTCTAGTTGAAATCATTAAAAAGGCGCGAGAATGAGCGTTTGCATAAGTTGCCGGTGATCGTTCATATAGTTGTTTCGGGCTTGCTGGATTTGCAGGGCTCAGCTATTAACTCAGTTGTTAGATGTTTCTGTCTGCCTGAATTCTAAAGCGAAATTGCACCTTATGGAGCAATGTTTTTGATTACAGCGAATATCTTCTTAGGTGAAAACCGGTGGTGGCGGCGGCGGTTCAAAGGTTTCCACGGGACGCACATTTTTAGCGATTAGATACGCTGTCAGCGCACCTCCAGCCGCACCGAGCAAGGCTAACGGATAAGCTACTACTAATCCCAAGTCAGAGATTTCGCCGATTACTGCGCCAATTACCGCGCCGATTAATTCGCCCCCTATCCAGAGCACCACCGTCAGCAGCTTGAACCAGCCGCTTTTGCGGCCCTTCGCATTTAACATGTTGCCAATCTTTTTGGTTAAACCAATCAACAAAATTATTTCGAGCATAAAAAAACTTCTCCAGGTTATGCAATTATGAGCTACGGTATGAGGATTCTTTCGCTTGCGGCGGATACTTCCAAATCAGAGTTATTCACCTTTTGATTTACTGCAAAAATCGAGTAATTGAGATAAAAGGCGAGACAACTCGCTTTCGTTAAACTCCGCGCTCCTTTTATAACCAATACATTAAACTGCCATCACAATTTTTCCAAATATCACCGCGCGCATTTAACCACGACATATTGCCGCTGCTTTCTGACAAATCAAAGTTTTGCCAAGGATTAATGTACTTGATCTCTTGGGTGATTACGTTGACGCCGGTGACAACAATTACATGTGAAAAGTTTTTCATCCACATACCGGCAACCCAATAAGGTCCGTGAGCTTTTAAAGCGTTTTCCAAAACCTGAGCATCAATTTCTCCGTCGCCCGCCCACCGCAGTCCGAGTGCTTTGGCGGTTTCTTTGCATTCACCGGGCGCAATTCCGTTATCACGCATATAATACGGAAATAAATTCGGCGACTTGTCCATTGTTGATAAAATCTGCGAGGTGTCTTTTTTCTTCCATTCAAAGAGCATTTCCAAACAAGTTAGCCAACAACAAGCGCTGGTGGGCTGATTTCGCGGTTGAACATCGGGACTAACCTTATACATTGGCATAAACAATTGTCTCCTTCTGCGTCAATAATAAAATATTTTGAAGGCAAACGTGTTAGCAAAAGTCTGCCGTTTCACTAGAAATGCGCCGATCAGTGTGGATGCGGCGCGTATTGAATTTGAGGTTTTTACCTATTGCACGATAATTGAGTCGAGAACGTTTTCACATTGCTTATCATCTTCGGAATCCACAAATAGTTGAGATATTTTTCTATCAATCGCGCTTTCAGCTTCGAGCATTAATGTTTCTTGATAAACACCGGAAACGAGCGCGGTGTCGCTGGCTTCGATATTTCCTTTTGAATAATATTCAGTCCGCAAAGCGGCAAACAAGTCTTTTCTCTCTCTAGCGTAATCCCTGATAGCTTTCAGATCGGAAAACGATAGATCGTCAAGTTTATTAATAAGCTCCATAAGTTCCTTTTGCTAATAAAGCAGATACTCAAAACCACGGCAATGGTCAATAGAACGCAGCTTAAGGAAAAATTTGCTTATTCAATGCTTATAAAACAAAACACATCTAAACGAACATTTGTCCAAATTTCAGTGTAAAAACACACAACAATTTGGGCTCTTTTTCAGCATTCCCAAAATTCGTAAAATTGATAAGTCGCGCTGATTAATCGTCCTCTCGTCGTTTGAGATAAAAACTTAAACCAACCAGGAAAAAGCACGAGCCAAAACCCGCGTAAACCAGCAGCGAGTTCCAGAAACTCGAAGCATTATTTGGGGCTGGAGCCACTGTTTGCGCTTTTGTTTTGCTCGGCGGATCATCCGAGACCTGGAAGAATTCGCCCGATCCGTCATTAGTTTGCAGCAGTCGGTTAACTTCAGAAAGATTAAAAGGGCGAGCGCCGCGTCTGCCAAAAACAGCGATTTGATTGCCGCTTTCGTCCGCTGCGCGGTCACGGTCTAAGCCTTTCGAAATGTTGAGAGCGACGCCTTTAGTTTTAAAGCTTGCTATTAGCCGCGGCTCTGGAAGCGGGCTGAAACCAGCGAAATTCGGCATCGTTTCGGGGTCTGTCAATTGCAGCACGCGAAGACCGTTTTTGCCGTCGGCAACATACGCGTAAAGGCTGGCGTTCGTCATCGCGACTTTGACGCCGCGCGTGTCGTTTAATTTGCCGTCGGCGTTGAACATTTGTGCGAGCGCGGGCAATTCGGGCTTTTCCACATTGATAATCGCTAGACCGTCTGCGCCGTCGGCAACGTAAGCAAACGTGCGCGCCACATAAACGTCATTTGCCTGTCGGAGCGGAACGAGGGCGTTAGCAATCAATTTCACTTCGCTTGGGTTACTGTTAATTTTGGTTAAATCCAAAACTTTCAAACCGTCCGCGTCAATCACAAAACCGTAACGAAATTGAATTGCTATTGCTTTCGGATGATTGAAAGCAATGCGCTGCAGTATTTGCGGTTTGAGTGGATCGTCAATGCTCACGATGACAACCTCGCGGTCAGTCGTGATAAAGGCGTGAGTGCCGGCAATCGTAATATTATTTGCCCCCGTCAACGCGCCTTCAGAATTAAAAGTCAGTGCGCGCGAGAGAAAATTATTTTGCGGATCGCCATCGAGCAAAGTCGCCGCGTTGACCAAAATTAAGCCCTCTTCTTTGTCCGCAATATAAAGATAGGCGTAGAGCGGGTGAATTGGCTGTTCCTCATTAACCATCGGATTCGGTTTGCCAGCTTTTGTTGCTTCAGCCGAAATCTGATTTGCCATCGCTGGGTCAACAGCTTTTAAGTTCCCTTTTTCATCTCGCATCATCCGCCAACGTACCGGATCAACCGCCAGAGTCGAAGGTGCCGCGACTGCCGCCGCATATTTTGTGTCAACATAAAATCGCTGACCAAACGGAGAAACAGGCGCGGTCGTGATGCGTTCGGAGAAACCTTTTTGATCAATCTGCGCCACGTCGTAAACTCGCAAGCCGCCTTTGCCCGCGGCGACATAAGCGTATTCACCGCGCACCTGAACTTGGAGAACTTCCGGGTTTCCTTTATGTTCGTAAACTTTCTTTAGTTCACGCCCGCCGCGCTCAAATTCTTTAAAATTATCTGGATAAGCGATGCGGTGAAGCGTGCTGCCCAAAACGGCTTGCGGTTCGGTATGTTCGGTGACGGTGACGGCTTCGAGCGAATCTTCGGCGGCGACAAAGGCGTACTGCCCAATAAAATTGACGAAATTAGTGCCTTGCAATAAAAGCTGAGCGAGCCAGGCGTTGTTATCGTTGTCTTTGGAAACGTGACAATCCGAACAGTTTTTAGTCTCTTGAGCGCGAACAGTGTGCGGAACGTGCGTATTGAAGGATTGTCCCGAAAAGCCTTCGCTCGAAACAGTTTGCTGTTGGTGATAAATCCATTCGCGGTTTTGGTTGCGCGAGCTAACTAAAACTGCCGACGATGAACGAACCGGCGCTACGCGATGCCCGGTCACGGTTCCGTCTTTGCCGAGCATATAGACTTCATCGCGCAAAACTTGGTAATTGTACGAAGTGAAATTGCGCGAATCACCGCCTTCGTTATGGCGGTTGGGCATTTTGCGGTTTGCTTCCATCGAAAGATGACAGCCGAAACAGCTTGTCATCCACGACGAATGACACGCGTAACAAGTCATGTTTTGATCCGAGTGCGCCAGTAATTTTTCGTCTTTTGGCACGTCGCCCCAAGTTGCGTTGTCTTTTTGAATCGTTTTCGCGTAAGCCGATTTTTCATTGAAATCTTCTTTGTGGGCAGGACTCATCACCGCCGTATCAACGGTTTGCACAATCCGCCAACAGCGATTTGGAACAACGGTTGAAAACTGCAGAATATCCCCAGCGACAAAGCTCACTTCCGCGCCTTTTTCGTCTTTGCAGCCAAGTTTTTTCAGATTGTTCAAATTGCCAGCCGTGACGCGCTGAAAAACGCGCTGTTTTTTGCCTTCGGGTGTGCGGAAATCGAGGCGTGATAAATCGCTGCCCTTGAGCGGCTGTTTGGCTTTGGTTCGGCGTTCGATTTCTTTGGCATCTTTCGAATCGTTTTGTTGAAATTCTTCCGCCGCAAAACCTGACGTAAACAAATTGGAGCGCTGCTGAATCGCGCCGTGGCAATCAACGCACCCGATCTCGATTGCCGCACGCGGCTCGGTGTAAAGATTGCCGTCGCCGTGTGTGTCCTGCTGGAAATGACAGTCGGTGCAGTGCATCCCTTTTTCCAAATGAATATCTTTGAGATGAACGGCTTTTTTAAATTTATCCGGGTCATCAGGAGCAATCTTCGCGCCATGCGCATCGAGCCAATTGCCCTTCCGGTCTTTGTTAAAAACTGAACGAAACATCCAGCCGTGACCGTGCGAATTGGCAAACTGAGTGTTTTGCAGCTTTTTGTTAAATTCTTCGGTTCCGGTTTGCTCTAAAAATTTTGGATCTGACCACTTTCCGCGCACACTGGCGCCCTCAGGGTTACGGTCAAGTTTCTCGGCTTCTTCAGCTTGAGTCGGATTCGTTTGTTTTTCCGGGTACATCACTTTCCCGTCGGTTTCGTTGTCCCACCAGGTTAAACCTTGATAGGAAGCCACCATATTCGTTCCCGGGTGCATATGGCAAACCATGCATTGCGCCGTTGGAATGCGCGACGTTAATTGATGCCTGATCGGATGCCCGGACTGGTTTTTTGGAATGCTTGCGTCGGCGCTCTGTGATTCGCCTTTATTGCCTGCAGCGGCGTATTGTTCCGAGTGAAACACATTGCGGTCGTTAGCGTAGATAACGTGACAAGACGTGCAGCCCGACGAGCGATAATCGCCCGCGTGATCATTGGTTCCCAAAAAATTGAGTGTTGGGTCTAAGAGACGCGTTTTCTGCAAACCAAGGTAAACAGGGTCGGTGCGATTGCCGGTTCCCATCCCTCGCGGGCTTAAACCTTTGTCGGGCTTGCCCGGTTCTTCTTCTTTGTCGGGCAGACCGACTTCTAAACGGCGGCGACCGCCGCGTTCAAAAACGCGCAAAATATTGCCGGGCTGCGAAATTTCCCACCGAGGAAGCGGTTCGAGGAACGATAAAATGCCTTTGAAAGCGGTTTGCTCGCGCGTTGGCGTCGGCATTTGAATCAAGCTTTGCGGCGCGCCCGATTCGCTGTAGCTTTCACCGAAACGCATATCTTTGAGCGGATAACCGCCATTATTGTAAAGTGCCGCGCCCCATAACATTCCGCCATGCGCCATCATGCTCCGGCGATTGCTATGATTTTCTGAGGCGTGACATTCACCGCAAGTCTGCGTGACCACGCGAAAATCGCCGGGGTTAATGAATCTGACAAACTCCGAGCTTTCTTTAGCAAGCAAAGTATTGCTGCGTTCCGGGTTTGCGCTCGAACAGCGCTTGTTTTTGTCACAGCCCCATTCTTTGGGAAAGAGCGGCTGAACGTGCGCTTGTTCCTGAGTCGTTGCCGCCGGATTGCCGCCATGACAAGTCGTGCACGACAACCCCAGCGCGTCTCGCCCGCTCTGCAATTTTTCAAAAACTTCGCCTTTAGTGTTGTAGCGGTGCATCGGCTCGATATTACCGTGGCATTTCACGCAGCCTTCTTCCGGTTCCGTCTCATCTTGTTGAGCGGCTTTGGGTTCTGACGCAGGAGGATCAGAAACAATCGCAGCATTCTGAGTTTCTTGAACCGGCGCGGCAGAACTGTTGGCAGAAATTTCCTTCGCCTCTGAAGACGCGGCGGACGCGTAGAATTTCTGCCAACAAGAGAAAGCCGCCAGCAACACGAAAACGATTATGGAAAAAGTTTTAAGCCGGTAAATTCCGTTTCTGGAAAGCATTTTTGCGACCTCAATACGTCAGTTTAAGTTGAGCGAAAAGCGAATATTGCGGTTTGCTCGGATTCGGCACATCCGCCGTGCAAAAATTCGGAATCGGACAGTTACGCGTGGCGTCAGTAAAAATATCGCGGAAACCTTTCCCGGGCTGGAAATACGCCGCGCCCGCAGTTAGCTGAATATTATTAACGAGAAGTGGGCGAAACTGGACGCCGAGGCTTGTGTCCCAACCAATTTCGTGCCGCACGCGCGGCTGAAACAAAATGTATTCGAGCGATTCCGTCCGGCTAAAACGCAAGTAATTAACGTTTAAAATTGCTTTGAGCCGCTGCGTTATTTCAACGTCCGCACCGGCATTGTAAATTTGAATTCCGGGATTAACAAAATTAGCTTGTCCTTCGAGTTTGCTCGAACGCAAACTCGGCAGCAAACTGTTTTGCTGGACTAATCCGACTTCGGTCGAAATTAGCCTGATTCCCTGGCGGCTCCAATACGAAAATTGCCCGCCGACAAAATTCGGGTCATCCAGAATCGCGTCAAAACCGTTGGCTTTATCATCAGTCGGATTTTTGTCGCCCGACGCGTAAAAAACCGACGCGCGAAACCTGAAATAATCGCGGTCAAGCGAAGCTTCGGCAGCTGCCATCGTCGCCGAAATATCAGTTTGTCGTCCGGCAATCGGATTGTGTTCGTCGCGCCCAAAAGCGTAGTAAAACGAATTGGTTAAATTCAAGATTCCGATGTGACCGTCGCCATTAACTCCTAAATAACCTGCGCGAACTGCGTGTGGACGGGCATCACCAACTAGAGTCGGACGGACGAGAAAACCATTGCTGTCAAAATGGCGGCTGGCGTGATCGTCGTTGTAGAGCGCCGAACCTTGAATCGTATAACCTTTGACCAGAAAATCCTGCCGATACAGATTAGCGACAAAAACGTTTTGATCGCGAAATTCTTTGAGCGAAATTAAACCGCTGTTAGTGTCTTTTTCAAGCTGGTGGAAATAGGCCAGGTTAAACTGCGATTTGTTGTTGGAAAAGCCGCCGAAAACTCGCACGCCTAAATTATTGTCCGAAAAAATGAAGCCGCGAAAATCCGACACAAACGGCTGAATTCCAGCCCGCACCGAAACGAAATCGTAATTTTTGTTGACATCAAAAAGCTTATATTCCGCAAAGGCTTCTTCGAGCGTGGCGTGCAAATCCGTCCGGTTTGTTCCACGCCGCGGATCAATATTAACGATGCCATTTTCCCGCGCGTTGAGATAATTCGGAACGCTAAAGGTCGGAGAAATTTTAATTGCCCAGTCACGCGGGCGAAAAACAGTGTCGCCTTTGAACATCTCAAACGAAAGCTGCAAAGTTTGGTTAAATGACAAACTTTCAGAGCGTCCAAAAGGATTGTTGCTGTCCGGATTCGCGCTCGAAACGTTGGTTGGCGCGGGCGTTCGACGAATCTCAATTCCGCTCGTGCTGACGGCGGAGAAAATCATAAATTTATCGTTTCCAAAAATCGGGTAATCGCCTTTTAAAACGTTTTGATTATATGGGTCGTACCAACGATTGCGTTTAAAAGGGACGTCTCGCCCGCGCGCGCCACGATCGCCGTAGCGATCATATTCGGGAAAACCGATCCGCCAACGGTCGCGGACTTCACGGCGGCCGCTTTCGGCGGGAGGCGCGGACTCAACCGTTTCGCGTCCGGCAAAACCGGTCGGCTCGCCCCTGTCTGGCGCTGCGGCGGTGTCAACAAATTTGATTTCTTCGACCGCGAAATCAATTTTCGTTTCGGCATCGCCGGCTACCAGCACATTTTCGAGCGCGGCGCATTTCTTTTTGGTGTCATCGCAAATCAGATTGGCAAATTTACCGTAATCTTTGAGGCGGCTGCGATCAAAACGCGCCGCAAATGGCGGCTCAGCGACAAGCCGGTACGATCCTGCCGGGAGATCAAAGGAGTAGCGTCCGTTAGCATCGGTTTTATCCATTTTGCGTCGCGTCGTGACTTGGTTGACGGCGACAACGCTGATCCCAGCCAGCGGTTTTTCCTGTGCGTCTGTGACGACGCCGGACAGTTTTCCGCTCTGTTGCTGTGCCAAACTTAAGGTGAAATTCGACGCCAGCAGAGCGGCAAAAACTATAATTTGGACAAAGAGAATCAAGCGCATCTTTATTTTTTGATTGGCTTGGCTGTTCAAAGTCGGTGAACACGGTTGATGAAATTTTCCGCACGGGAGGTTTTATCACAAAAATCTGCTGACGGCAATATTTTTTATAATTTCTCAATTTTTTTTGTGACAGAACTTTTTCCTGTCGATACCAAATATAATGACGTATCGATTTTCATTAATGAATTGAAGCAATTGATTTAAATGAAT
>JBDTZD010000160.1:0-6175 GCA_040005335.1 Pyrinomonadaceae bacterium
AAAAACCGGAGGAAAATGTAGAATTGTCCGATTCCGAAAAGCAAATCTCAAACAAGTGAGTTTAGGTTTTTGCTTACAAAATAATTTCAGTGTCATCCAGAATTAAAAAACTTTCCAATTTTCCGCCGTCAATTTATATTTTGGCGGCGGTAATTTTATGGAGCACGGGCGGGCTATTTATCAAAATGACGACCGTTTCGGCGTTTGAAGTTAACGCCGGACGCTGTTTGATAGCCGCTCTCACCGTGGGTTTGCTGACTTTTCGGAAAGGCTTGCGATTAACCCCTTTTACGCTGTTGAGTTCTCTGATGTATGCCGGCACTTTGTCATGCTTTGCGATTGCAACGAAAAAAACGACCGCCGCGAACGCCATTTTTTTGCAATACACCGCTCCGGTTTACATTTTGCTGCTGGCGCCGCTAATTCTCAAAGAAAAATTTAAGTGGTCGGATTTGATAACTGTCATTTTTTGCTTAGCTGGAATGTCGTTGTTTTTCTTTGACGCGGCGCCAAATATACAGCTTTCCGCCGCTTCGCAATTCGAAGGCAATATTTACGCGCTCGTTTCCGGTTTGTTCTTCGGGCTATACTTTGTTTTGCTGCGACATCCGCGCTCGCTCAGGCAAAACCCATCCGTTTCTGTTTTTTATGGGAACCTAGCCGCAGTTCTGTTAATGCTGCCGTTTATTTTGGCAAATCCTTCCGTCTGGACGACGCAGGATTTTTTAGCCGTCGGTTATTTGGGAGTTTTTCAAATTGGTCTCGCCTATTTCCTCTTTACCTACGGAATTTCCAAAGGCGTTCGCTCGCTTGATGCCAGCGTTATTGGTTTTATCGAACCGCTGCTAAATCCAATTTGGGTCTTTTTCCTGCTAGGCGAAAAACCATCTAATTGGGCAATTATCGGCGGAATCGTAATTCTTGCGACGATTGCCGCTCACACCATCTTTAACAGTAAAGCTAAGGCAATTGAACCTGTCACTTAATGCCAACTGCCCAAAGTTTTGCTAATATTCAAATAAGCAAACAAGCTGAAAGGTTTGCCTTTTGAGCTTTTTTGCTTTAGCCTTTTTACTTTATTAAAAAGCTATCGGAGAAAATTTATGGATAACCTAGATATTCCGGCAAACGTTAAAAATGCCGAATTGATTCGTTGGGTGACCGAAATGGTCGAACTGTGTAAACCCAAAAATGTTCATTGGTGTGATGGTTCAAACGAAGAATATGACCGTCTTTGTCAGCAAATGGTTGAGAGCGGCACGCTCATCCGTTTAAATGAGGAAAAACGCCCCAACAGCTTTCTTGCTCGCTCGCATCCATCGGATGTTGCCCGTGTTGAAGACCGTACCTTTATCTGCTCTTTAAGCAAAGGCGATGCCGGTCCGACTAATAATTGGATGAATCCGAAAGAAATGAAAGCAATCCTCACTCAGCGATTTGATGGTTCGATGCGCGGGCGCGCAATGTACATTATTCCGTTTTGCATGGGTCCGATTGGTTCTCCGATTTCGCAGTTTGGTGTTCAGGTGTCAGATTCTCCGTATGTCGTCGCCAATATGAAAATCATGACGCGAATGGGCGATAAAGCCCTCGAAGCTCTTGGACAAGGCGATTTTGTTCATTGTTTGCATTCAGTTGGAATGCCGCTTGAATCGGGACAACAGGATGTGGCGTGGCCTTGCAGCCCTGATCCGAAAGATAAATACATTGTGCATTTTCCTGAAGAACGCCAAATCTGGAGTTACGGTTCGGGTTACGGCGGCAACGCGCTGCTGGGTAAAAAATGTCTTGCTCTGCGGATTGCCTCGACTTTGGGACGCGAGCAAAACTGGCTTGCCGAACACATGCTGATTGTCGGCGTTAAATCCCCGGATGGTCGCAAAAATTATGTTTGCGCGGCTTTTCCATCAGCTTGCGGTAAAACCAACTTTGCGATGCTCATTCCGCCCAAACCTTTTCTGGAGGAAGGTTGGGAAGTCACTACAGTCGGCGACGACATTGCCTGGATTAAACCCGACGAAAACGGACAGCTTTTTGCGATTAATCCGGAAGCGGGTTTCTTTGGCGTCGCGCCCGGAACAAATTACAAAACCAATCCCAACGCGATGGAGACAATGCGCGAAAACACGATTTTCACAAATGTTGCGCTAACTGATGACGGCGATGTTTGGTGGGAAGGGATAGACGGCGAACCGCCCGCACACGCCATTGATTGGCAAGGCAACGATTGGACTCCGGAAAGCGATAAAAAAGCCGCGCATCCGAATTCTCGTTTTACCGCTCCGAGCGTTCAATGTCCCGTGATTGACCCGGATTTTGATAATCCGCGCGGCGTTCCGGTATCAGCATTTGTTTTCGGCGGTCGCCGCTCAAATGTCGTCCCCCTTGTCACGCAATCCTTTAATTGGGCATTCGGAGTTTACAACGCGGCTACAATGGGTTCCGAAATGACTGCCGCCGCCTTCGGAAACATCGGTGAAGTCCGCCGAGACCCGTTTGCAATGCTTCCCTTCTGCGGTTATCACATGGGAGATTATTTCGGACACTGGCTCGATTTCGGGCGCCATATTCCAAACCCGCCACGCATTTTCAATGTTAACTGGTTTCGTCGCGGCGAAGACGGCAAATTCCTCTGGAACGGTTTCGGTGAAAACATGCGCGTGCTTAAATGGATTGTCGAACGAGCGCGAGGCGAAGCGGCATCGGTTGAAACACCGCTCGGATGGGTTCCGCGTTACGAAGATCTGGATTGGCGCGGAATGGATTTTTCCCGCGAACAGTTTGATGAAGTAATGAGTATTGACCGGGATTTATGGAACAAAGAAATCGCCATGCACGACGAATTGTTTTTCAAGCTCTATGACCGTTTGCCAAAAGAAATGACTTTTATCCGCGAGTTGCTGCTATCGAGCCTCTGGCGTTCGGTTGATAAAGACACGACTTTTCAACTCACCAAAAACAGAGAAGCCACGCGAGCCGTTGCCGCGCCGAAAGTTTAGAGCTTTCTTAGTGAATATAAAATTGAACGGGCGAAGCTGGTCTTCATCCGTTTTTTTTAACTAATATGGATTCAAACGCAACAACGTTGCTCCGCACCTGCTTTAAATGCAACTCCGAAACTGAGACGACTGAGAAGAAATGCGCCCGTTGCGGAAAGCGTCTTATTACCCAAAGAGAGATGCGTTGGCGCGGACTGGTACTGGTATTTTGCGGAGGTTGTTTGACAATCTTCATGGGTGCGATGTTATTTTGGGCGGCAAATCTTCTTCTGCAACCAAGTAATTCCGAAACGCTGAAGCTTCAAGGCGGAGTTAAAGTAATCGGAGTCTTGTTTGGCGTTTTCAGTTTCATCTTCTTATTCGGCGCGGCAATTTTAGCAGCAGGAGTTTGGCAGTTGATTTACGGCAAACGTAACGCCAAAATAATCTTGATCTTAGCTGTGTTAATATCCGTCATGTTAATCGGCGGCGAAATACTGGCAATAATTCTACAAGCAACAAATCTATAAGCTTTGGCCTGCGGCTATTTTCCTTGGCGCCTACCGATGCACAAAATCCTTTGTTTTCTTAATTCGGTTCGACATAAATTTAATTAGCGAACTGTCAACAACCAATTTTTAGAAGCCCATTGAGTCCCGCGCCGCTTGTCTTCGCTCGTTTTTGTGTTTAATTTATCAACGAAGATAAGGAAAACAATCTAATGCCCTGCACCGAACTTGAGCTTGTTGATGTTGAACTTTTTAAGCTGCTCGATGATGATGATCGCCGCGCGCTCGCCGAAGTCGTTGACGTTGCTAAATTAAGTCAAGATGAAATTTTGTTTCATGCCGGAGAACCCGGCGATTCGCTTTTTATCGTTAAATCCGGCGAGATAGAGATTTTTATCAAAGACACTGCCGGTCAAAAAATCGTTTTGATGACTGCCGAGAAAGACGATGTTTTTGGAGAACTTGCAATGTTCGACGGCAAAGCGCGAACAGCGACCGCAATGGCTTTGGCTGAAACTGAACTATTTGTGCTTGACCGCGATGATTTGCTGCTGCTTTTTCAAAAGAAGCCTGATACTGCAGTGGCAATGCTCGCTGCCATGAGCGGAATGCTCAGAAAAGCCGATGAGCTATTGCGAACCCGCGTTTCGCGCAACGTCAACGAAGAAATGGAAGAAAAGCTTTCGACGTTGCAGCGCATTGCAGATTGGATCGCATGGTTTAGCGGCAGTATGCAGTTTTTGATTATCAATGCTTTAATCTTCGCGGTTTGGATAGCTATTAATACTTTATCGCTTGGCGTTGCTCAATTTGATCCGTTCCCCTTTGGTTTGCTGACAATGATCGTCTCGCTCGAAGCCATTTTCCTGTCGTGCTTTGTTTTAATCAGCCAGAATCGCCAAGCCGAAAAAGATCATGTTCGCTCGGACATCGAATACGAAGTCAATATCAAAGCCGAGCTTGAAGTCGCTCAACTACACGAAAAAACCGACCTCATTTATGAGCAAATGATGGATAAATTTGCTCGGCTGGAAACAATTTTGCACAAAACATAAACTGCAGATTGAACGTTTGAAAAAGCATTTTGCTTGAATAATGAACGGCGCACCCAAACGCCTGTTGTATAATGTCAGATAAATGATTAACTCAAACGTTCGTTGGAATCGAGTTTTGCTGTTCGGCGGCGTTTTTTTGATGCTGCTCGGCGCATTTCACTTAGTGATTCAACTAATTGCCCCGCGCCCGTGGGAAAGTAATATTGGCTGGCGCAAACCAATTCTGTTTGGGCTTTCGACCGGAATCACGCTCGTCAGTTTGTCGTGGGTTGTTGCGGTCGTGAAAAACCGGCGCGAGTGGGTACCCGCCGCAATAGTTTCAGTTTTAGCTTGCGCAGAAGTTTTGATCATTACAATTCAGACTTGGCGCAGCGTTCCGGCGCATTTTAATAATGGTAGCGCGGTTGATCAAATGCTTGCCAATTCGATTGACGCGATGCTTGTTTTAATCACGCTGACAATTTTTTATCTAACTTGGCAATCTTTCAAATCGCAAAACATTGAATCCGATTGGCTGCTCTCGCTGCGGCTCGGCATGATTTATTTATCTTTCTCTTGTCTGCTCGGTTTTGGCGTGGCGATTTACGGTAATTTGAGGCTCGGTATTGGCGGCGATCCAACTGTGGTTAATCCAAACGGCGTGCCAAAATTTATCCACGGAATGCCGCTTCACGCGCTGCAGATTTTGCCCGCGTTAGTTTTCTTTTTACGACTCGTCAACACAAATATTGATCGCCGCAAAACAGCAGTCTGGTTTGTTTCACATGCTGTCGCACTCGCGACCTTGTATGCTTTTTGGCAAACCGTGAACGGCATGGGACGTTTCGAAATAAATCCGGTTGGAGTTTTACTGCTCAGCGGCTCTGGAATTTGCGGGTTGGCTGCATTGTTTTTTGCATTACCTCTTCAAATTAAAACGAGAACCTTTCTCGGTTGAGCGGCAAATTGCCGTGATGCTCATTTGCGAAAAAGTTCTCGTTGTTTACGTTTGATTTTCGCGTTTTAAAGCGATTGTCGCATGTTGCTGTTGGGCGGCGTATTCGTATTTGAATTACCGTTCATGTTGCCATTCGTATTGCTATTCATTGTTGGATCGTCGCCCATATTTGAATTCGTATTTGTATTGCCATTAGCGTTAGAATTCATGTTCGAGTTCATGTTCGAATTCATGTTTGAATTCATGTTTTCGCCCATATTCATGTTGTCGGACATATTGCTGTTGACATTGCGATTACGGTTTCCGTTTTTATTTCGATTTTTGTTTTGCTGATTGGCGTTTGAGTTGCCGTTTTGGTTGTTGTTCTGTTGCGCGAATGAAGTCCCGGTGATTGTCAAAACTCCTGCAAAAATTATTGCTACTAAAGCAATTTCCATCTTTTTCATTTTTTAACTTCTCCTTACAATTTGAAGTTCAAATTGTTTGTTTCCCAGATAAAATTCAAGTTCGACAAAACTCTCGAATGTGCGTGAATTTAACTTGTTTGCCAAAGCTTCTAAGAACCTAGGCCGTCGCTTTTAATATCCGAAGACGGTTTTTCGGCGTTAATCTTAAATTTAAGTTCAACATTTATTCAATTTTCACACACAATACTATATATTTAGTTATCAGTACAATTAATTAAATGTTTCCTGT
>JBDTZD010000321.1:0-6171 GCA_040005335.1 Pyrinomonadaceae bacterium
GGGCGTCTACCAATTCCGCCATCCCGACATAGCGTTAAAATTTAACATACGAAAAATGAATTGTCCAAAAGCGATTTTATTAATATTTTGTTAAAATTTTGTCCGAAAACTTATTCGTGCGATACTGCAAACTGTTTACGGTTGGAAGTTTGAAAGACAGGCGACGAAAAGTAAAATGTCAGAAACTTGGGCGATTTTGTGGGCGATTTTAGGAATCATTTTGATTGTGGCTGAAATCTTCACCACCGGATTCTTTTTGCTCTGGTTTGGGGTGGCGGCGATAGCGGCAGCCGTCGTTGCTTGGCTTGGTTTTGGTATTGGATTGCAGTTTCTCGCTTTTGCGCTGATCTCAATCGTTTTAACGGCTCTTTCACGGACAATTTTTGTAAACTATTTCTCACTTCAGCGAACCGGCACCGACTTAAAATCAGGGATTGACGGGCTGCCGGGACAAATCGGGACAGTCATCATGAGTTCGCGCGGCGCGCTACAGGCGGGCGAAGTCAAAGTTTTTGGTTCAACGTGGACGGCATTTCCCGAAAAAGGCGAAGCGCCTTTGCGCGAAGGCGAGCGCGTCGAAGTTATCCGCGTTCAGGGTGCGTCAATCTACGTTCGTTCGACCGAAGGTTTGCCTGAATGGAGACAGTCGGAGCTGGAAAAATAGAAAATGCCTAAATTTTCAAAGATTCAATACTTGCTTTGGCAACGGAATGAACTGATATGTTTTAATTCCGGCTTATTCCTTGTCTCAGTCCAGTATTCTTCTCTTATGTCTTCGTCAATTTCAACGGTTGTTGAATAGAGCGCGTCTCTGCCGTCCTTGTGACAACCTGAAATCCAATAATTCTCATGCGTTTCAAGATCAAAATAGTTTGATTTAAAACCCTGTCCGTTTAGAGAACTAAACTTCTGGTCTTTGTATTCCAGCGACTTGCCACGATTTTTAATCGTAACTCTTCCAATTCGAGCACTCCCTACAATCTCATCTGCGCCCTTATATTCGATCCACATAATTCGCGTTTTTGGCAGCATCAGGTTTTCCTCAATCTCAAATTTGCGGAAATGATTATAAAACGATTGCGTTTCTCGAAACAATGGTTTAACTTTTCCGGTAGTTTACACAACTTCAAAACAGTTTCATTTTAACAGGGAAGATTTTTCGATGTTTAAATCGCCTCAGCTTTTGGTGTCAAAAGCTATATCAATCTTTGCAATCACTCTTTTGCTTGTTTTATTCGATTCAAGCAGAGCACAAAAGCCTTCGCCGAATCCAGCTCCGCAAACCGCGCCGGTCGAACAGCCACAGCCTTCGCCAAATCCTCAAGTTTCTCCAACACCGTCAGAAAAAAAGAGCGGTGCGCTCAAAAATCTAAATTATCGGCTCGTCGGTCCGTTTCGCGGCGGGCGCGTCGGAGCGGTGGCGGGCGTTCCAGCGCAGCCGAATGTTTATTATTTTGGCGCGACGGGCGGCGGAGTCTGGAAAACAACGGACGGCGGCGTTAATTGGGAAAATATCTCGGACGGATTCTTTAAAACCGGCTCGGTCGGCGCGATTGCCGTCGCCGATTCCGACCCAAATGTGATTTACGTTGGCATGGGCGAGGAAACCGTGCGCGGCAATGTCTCGCACGGTGACGGAGTTTATAAATCAATTGACGCCGGAAAAACTTGGAAATTTATCGGTTTGGGCGACACGCGCCAAATCTCACGCATTCGCATTCACCCGAAAGACCCAAACATGGTTTACGTCGCCGCCATCGGTCACTTGTGGGGAGCGAACAATGAACGCGGAGTGTTTCGCTCAAAAGATGGTGGCAAGACTTGGGAGAAAATTTTGTTCCGAGACGACAAAACCGGAGCGATTGATCTAGCTTTTGATCCGGCCAACGCTAGCACGCTCTACGCTGCGTTTTGGCAAATCAAACGGACGCCATATTCACTTGAAAGTGGCGGTCTGGGCAGTGGAATTTTCAAATCAATTGACGGCGGCGATTCCTGGACTGAGATCACAAAAAATAAAGGTTTGCCATCAGGCGTTTTGGGCAAAATCGGCGTCACCGTTTCACCGGTTGATTCAAACCGAGTTTACGCGATTGTCGAAGCCAAAGAAGGCGGACTTTTCCGTTCGGATGATGGCGGCGACAACTGGCAGAAAGTTTCCGATAATCCGAATTTGCGCCAGCGTCCGTGGTATTACCACCGGATTTATGCCGATTCGCAGAACGCCGACACGATTTATGTGTTAAACGTACAGGTCTGGAAATCAATTGACGGCGGGCGTAATTTTAACGTCGTCTCGACGCCGCACGGCGACAACCACGATTGGTGGATTGCGCCAAACGATAACACGCGAATCATTGGCGGTGACGACGGCGGTGCGCACGTCACGCGCGATGGCGGGCGCAACTGGACGGAACATGATCAACCGACCGCACAGTTTTACCGCGTCGCGCTCGACAATGATTTTCCATACAACATTTACGGCGCGCAGCAGGATAATTCGACTGTCCGGATTGCTTCGCGCACCAATGATTTTGCGATTACCGAGCGCGATTGGTACGACGTTGGAGGCGGTGAATCGGGCTGGATTGCGCCGCACCCCGAAAATTCCGAAATCGTTTTTGCCGGAAGCTACGGCGGACTTTTAACGCGCCAGGATCATCGCACCGGACAACAAAAACAGGTTGACGTTTACCCGAATAATCCGATGGGCGCGGGCGCTGAGGCGCAAAAATACCGCTTTCAATGGAGCTTTCCGATTCTTTTTTCGCCGCACAAAACCGATGGTAAATATTCGCTTTATGCCGCTGCCAACGTTCTCTTTCGGTCAATAGACGAAGGGCAATCATGGCAGCCGATTTCGCCAGATTTGACGCGCAACGACAAAACAAAACAAGCGAGTTCCGGCGGCCCAATCTCGCAGGACAACACTAGTATTGAGTATTACGACACAATTTTTACGGTCGCGGAATCAACCGTTAAACCAGGCGTCATCTGGGCGGGCAGCGATGATGGGATGGTTCACGTTACGACCGACAACGGCGGAAACTGGACAAACGTGACGCCCAAAGATTTACCCGAATGGATCCAAATTAACACGATTGAAGCTTCGCCGTTTGACGCGGGAACGGCTTATGTTGCTGCAACGGCTTATAAATCCGACAATTATCAACCATACCTTTACAAAACCAAAGATTTCGGTAAATCGTGGAAAAAGATTGTGACGGGAATCCCGAACGACGCTTTTACGCGCGTCGTTCGCGAAGACCCGAATCAGCGGGGCTTTTTGTACGCCGGAACCGAAACCGGCATTTACTATTCTACGAACGACGGCGAAAATTGGGCGACTATTCAATTAAATTTACCGGTTGTGCCAATCACTGATTTGGCAATTCACAAACGCGACAAAGATTTGGTGGTAGCTACGCAGGGGCGCTCTTTTTACGTGCTGGACAATCTGCCGGTTTTATACAATCTGGCTGACGCGCTAAGGTCGGACGCATATCTATTTAAACCCGAAGACGCTTATCGGCAAGCTGGCGGCGGTAGTTTTCAATTGCCGAAAACTGCGACGGTCGGCGCCAATCCGCCAAACGGCGCAGTCGTTAATTATTATTTAAAGGCTAAACCAAAAGAAATTAGCTTAGAGTTTTTAGATGAAAGCGGAAAAGTTTTGCGCAAATTCAGCGGCAAACCGCAAACGGAAGGCGAACAATCACAGCCAGCAGGACGCGGACGCGGGCGGGACGGCGAAGAACCGAATTTGCCAACTGATACAGGCTTTAATCAATTTGTCTGGAATTATCGTCTGCCGAGTGCGACGAACGTGCCGGGAATGATTCTCTGGGGCGGAAGTCTGGCCGGACCCAAAATCGCTCCGGGAAATTATCAAGTGCGTTTTTCGGTTGACGGCAAAGCAATTGGAACGGAAAACTTCGTTCTCAAAGCCGACCCGCGACTGACGACAACTACGGAAGATTTCGCCAAACAATTTGATTTAATACAGAAAATCAACGCAAAACTGACCGCCACGGATGACGCAATTCTTGAGATTAGAGACGTTCGCAAACAGTTTGAAGATTTATCGGCGCGAATGAAATCACCTGAACAAAAAGATTTGAAAGACAAAGCTGATGAAATTTCCAAAAAATTAACTGCGGTTGAAGAAGAGTTGATTCAGACGAAAATTAAAAGTTCCCAAGACGCTTTGAATTTTCCGATTAAGCTTAATAATAAGCTCGCGGCATTAAACGCGGCGGTTGACGGCGGAGATTACGCGCCAACACAGCAATCATATGATGTGTACAACAATTTGACCGCCAAAATTGACGCCCAGTTAACAATCTTGGCAAAGATCAAGACCGAGGACATCGCTGCTTTTAACAAAGCATTTGCCGAAAGAAATCTGCCAGTAATTGTGACCGAAGGAGAAAAGAAAAAATGAAATCTTTAGCGAGAATATTGTTCTTTGCATTATTGTTTGCCTTAACCGTAAATGCCCAAACAAATGCGCCGACGGCTTGGACGCCTGAAATGCAGCTTAAAACAAAAACGTTGGGCGCGCCGCGCGTTTCGCCCGACGGACGGCGCGTTGTTTACACGGTGGTCAACGAAGTGATGACGCCGGAGAAAAGCGAGTATATCACGCAAATCTGGCTGGCTAACGCGGATGGCAGCAACAATTCTCAAATCACTTTTGGGGAAAAACCCTCGACTAACCCGAAATGGTCGCCTGACGGCAGCGCGATTGCATTTACTTCGACGCGCAAAGACAACAAAAATAATCTTTACCTGTTGCGTCTGAACGGCGGCGAAGCCGAGCCGCTGACCGACTTTAAATCAAACATTGCTGACTTTGAGTTTGCGCCTAGTGGCAATTCAATCGCGTTCGCCATGACTGACCCGAAAACCGAAGACGAAGAAAAGAATGACAAAGCCAAAAACGATTTTCGTTTTGTTGACGAAAATATTAAGATGAGCCGCCTATATATCGTTGCAATCAACAAAGACCAGAACGGCAAACGCGAACCGCGCAAACTGACAACTGAAAATTATAGCGTCAATGATTTTGACTGGTCGCCGGACGGCGCGCGAATCGTTTTTTCGCACGTCAAAACGCCGTCGGCAAACGATTGGACGACTTCGCATATTTCAATTGTCGAAACGACAAGCGGAAAAGTCACGTCACTCATCGCAACCGATGCCGCTGAAAATTCTCCGGTTTTTTCGCCCGACGGAAAATCAATCGCCTTTCTTGCGAGCGATCTGCCGGTTCGCTGGGCGCAAAGCAATTTAATCAACATTGTTTCCGCTGCGGGCGGCGCGCCAAAGACACTTGCAATTTCGTTTGACGGGCAGCCAAACATTGCCGGATGGTCAGCCGACGGCAAACGCATTTATTTCTCGGAAGCAAAAGGCACAGGCACTCAAATTTACGCCGTTGATGTGTTGGCAAACAAAATTGAGGAGATTAAAACGACTGGCGCAGTTTATCAATTTGTAAATCTTAACAATTCAGGAACAATGTTTGGGTTTGTTCGGCAAACCGCCGATTCAGCGCCCGAAGCATTTGTCACCTCGGTTTCCAATTTCTCGCCTGTCCAGGTGAGCAAAGCTAATGCGGATTTACCGCGTCTTCCGCTCGGCAAAACCGAAGTCATTCGCTGGAAATCTGCGGACGGCAAGGAAATTGAAGGGCTGCTAACTTACCCGGTTAACTATCAAGCCGGAACTCGTGTGCCGCTGATTTTAAATGTTCATGGCGGACCGGCGGGCGTTTTCGCGCAAAGTTTTATCGGCGGACGCGGCGTTTATCCGCTTGCGAGTTTTGCGGCTCACGGATATGCGATTCTGCGCCCAAACCCACGCGGATCTTCGGGTTACGGCACTGAGTTTCGTCGCGCAAACATCAAAGATTGGGGAGGCGCGGATTATCAGGATTTGATGACCGGTGTTGATAAAGTCATTGAAATGGGAGTTGCCGATAAAGACCGTTTGGGCGTGATGGGGTGGAGCTACGGCGGTTATATGACAAGCTGGATTGTAACGCAAACCAAACGCTTTAAGGCGGCCTCAGCCGGCGCACCCGTGACAAATTTAATGAGCTTTAACGGAACTGCCGATATTCCCTCATTTGTGCCTGATTATTTTGGCGGGCAGGCGTGGGAAAAT
>JBDTZD010000381.1:0-6169 GCA_040005335.1 Pyrinomonadaceae bacterium
GCAAATTTAGGTGTAAATAAATTGCCGCTTTATCGGGCAATATCCATGCCAACAATAAGAAAATACCTTTTCTTACAGTTAAACATCATGAAAATGGTTTTTTTGCTGTGAAAAGGAATTGATTTAGGCGGCATAATCAAACTCATGCTAGCAAAAAAAGCGGTTACCTTAGTCATACTGAACGAATTTCAATCCTTTTGGTTGGGATAAATTGAGCTTTATCGAGAACCTTGCGTGTCAGGGGAAAACGGTAAAGAAACTCTGCTTTTGCCAGAATTTTGAATGTTGCTCAAGAATCTCAGTTTAACCAAATTATCTTCGCGTCAAAAGCTATTCACCGTTTTGCTGGAGCAGCTTGGCAACTAATCCAGTCCAGCCCGTTTGATGATTTGCGCCGACGCCCGCCCCCGTATCTCCGTGAAAATATTCGTGAAAAAGCAATAAATCGCGCCAATGTTCGTCCGTTTGGAATTTTGCGTCGTCGGCAAAAGTCGGGCGTTTACCGTTGCCATCTCGCAAGAAGATTCTTGATAAACGACGCGACAATTCTGTCGCCACTTCCCACAAATTCATCATCTGACCTGAGTTTGTCGGAAATTCAACTTTAAAGTCATCGCCTAAATAATGATAAAACTTCTGCAGCGATTCGATCAGCAGATAATTAACCGGAAACCAAACAGGTCCGCGCCAATTTGAATTGCCGCCGAACAATCCGCTCGAAGATTCCGCCGGTTCGTAATCTACTCGATATTCAGTTCCTTTGACCGATAGAAAATACGGACAATCTTTATGGAACCGTGAAAGCGCGCGGATACCATACGGCGATAAAAACTCCTCTTCGTCAAACATCACTCGTAAAATACGCTGCAAACGCTCTTCAAAAGCTATGGCGAGCAATCTGCGCTCACCCTCTCCTTGAGTTCTCATACAAGCGATTTCAGCGGTTAAATCCTGGCGATTCTCCAGAAACCATTCCATCCGACGCTTAAAGTTTGGCAGTTTGTCCAAGACCTCCTGTTCAATTGTCTCGACCGCGAAAAGCGGTATTAAACCGACCATTGAACGCACCTTGAGCGGAAAACTGCCAACTCCGTGAATGTGCAGCACGTCATAGAAAAAGCCGTCCTGTTCGTCCCAGAGCGAAATTTCTTCGTCTCCGCGTTTGTTCATCGCACTGGCGATATAGAGAAAATGTTCCCAAAATTTGCTTGCTAAATCTTCATAAGCTTCGTCGTCTTTGGCTAGTTCCAAAGCGATTGCCAGCATATTCAGGCAGTACATCGCCATCCAACTGGTCCCGTCCGACTGTGCTAGCTTTCCGCCCGTCGGTAATTTTTGGCTGCGGTCAAAAACACCGATGTTGTCGAGTCCTAGGAAACCGCCTTCAAAGACGTTCATTCCTTCCGAGTCTTTGCGATTAACCCACCACGTAAAATTAAGCAGGAGTTTTTGAAAAATTCGGGCGAGAAATTTTTTATCTCCGGCTCCGCTGCGTTTTTCTTCGATTTTATAAACGCGCAAAGCCGCCCACGCGTGAACCGGCGGATTAACATCCGAGAAAGCCCATTCGTACGCGGGCAGTTGACCATTTGGGTGCATATACCATTCGCGGAGCATCAGGAGAAGCTGTTCTTTGGCAAAATCCGAATCAACTAGGGCGAGCGGCAAACAATGAAAAGCCAAATCCCAAGCCGCGTACCACGGATATTCCCATTTGTCCGGCATCGAAATAACGTCCGCGTTGAAAAGATGTGTCCATTCGGCGTTGCGCCCGTTTTTACGTGCCGGTGGGGGTTTTGGTTGAGAGAGATCGCCTTCCAGCCAATTCTTAATTTCGTAATGATAAAACTGTTTTGACCAGAGCATTCCGGCAAACGCTTGGCGCATCACGTTTTTTGCATCATCGGATAAATCCTGCGGAATGACATCAGCATAAAACTCGTCTGCCTCGCTTTTTCGGGCGGTGAAAATTTGGTCGTAATCAGCAAATGGGTTTTCCGACTTTGGACTTTGGACTTTGGACTCTTGGCTTTTATCCGTCAAACGAAGTCTCAAACTTATGCTCTCGCCAGCCGGAACATTTAGATTATAATGCGCGGCGGCTTTGGTGCCGATGTTTTCGGGATTAACGGCTTCGGATTGACCGTTAACAACAAAATCGTTGATGCCGTCCTTGGCAAATAGTGATTTATTTTCCGCGCCATAAAGCCTTTGAAGATTTGTTTCGTTTTCGGTGAAAAGCAATTTCGGCTCGTTTTCAAAATAAAGCCAGCGCATTCCGTAAGTTTGTTCAGCAATTTCAATGGTTGAATCCGAGATTTGACGCATTTGCGGTTTTTCCGTTTCACCATTCCAACTCCAAACATTGCGAAACCAAACGGTTGGCAAAACGTGAATCGGCGCGTCTTCTGGTCCGCGATTGAAGATTTCAATTTTAATTAAAATATCTTCCGTCTCTGCTTTGGCATATTCGACAAAAACATCAAAATAACGATTTTCGTCAAAGACTCCGGTGTCCATTAGTTCAAACTCATTATCTTGTTTTGAACGACGGCGGTTTTCTTCAATCAGTTGTTGATAGGGAAACGGGCTTTGCGGGTATTTGTACAAAAATTTCATGTACGAATGTGTCGGCGTTGAATCAAGGTAAAAATAGTATTCTTTGACATCTTCCCCATGATTGCCTTCGCCCCCCGTCAAACCGAAAAGCCGCTCTTTTAAAATCGGGTCTTGACCGTTCCATAAAGCCAATGCGAAACATATTTTTTGATGACGGTCGCAAATTCCGGCAATTCCGTCCTCGTTCCAACGAAACGCCTTCGACCGAGCGTGATCGTGCGGCAGGTAATCCCAAGCCGCGCCCCCGGCGCTGTAATCTTCGCGGACAGTTCCCCAGGCGCGTTCGGAAACATAAGGTCCCCAGCGCTTCCAATGCTTTTCACGTTTTTCCGATTCTGCCAATCTTTTTTGTTCTGCGTTCATAAAATTTATTAGTAAAAAAGCCGCCTAAAACGACAGCTTGAGGCTATTCTGCCGATAGATTTTCACGCCCGTACCGCAAAACCTTAGCCATCCAGATTAATTCCTTTAAAAATTTGTCGAGCCTTCCAATATATTTTTTATCAAGTAGATTCCCTGATTCATCAAATATTTCCCCGACTGATGAAAAATTCCCGTCCCAAAAAATAGTGACTAAACCAAGCTCCCGCAAAACGGGCAGCAGGCTTTCAATCACACGGGTTCCGCCAAATCCGCCCGCCGAGACGCCGCAAATGCCGACAGCTTTATGAATGTACTCTTTCAAGTTTGTATCGAGCGCGTGTTTGAGAAGTCCCGGATAACCGTGATTATATTCGGGCGTAACAATCACAATGGCATCGGCACGGTTCATTTGCGCGGAAAAAACAGGATGTTTGATTGATTCGCCGGCATCATCAATCGGCAAATTCAATTCGCCGATGTCAATTATCTCGGTTTCAACATTATCAATTGCTTTAATTTGACTCAAAACAAAATTTGCAACATGTATGCTCATTCTTTCCTTGCGCGGAGTTCCGAGTATGACAGGAATGTAAAACGGTTTTTCCATGATGAAAATCCTTTGTTAATCTCAAATCAATTATTTACGTTAAAGTTTTCAATCTTATAAAGATTTATTTGTGGCTGTCTATTCCCTAAATTTCTGTTGACAAAACTAAATCCAACTCTTTCTCGGATAAGAGCATAATAAATATTTTGTATTTTAGGTTTTCAGATGGTTTAAAGTTCACCCTGCGCTTCAAGCCGCGTTTTGGGTTTGAAATGGCGTGCGTGATTCAGGAGTAGCGGCGTCGCGACAAATAATTCGCAAAGAGATTGGTGAAATATCATCCTGCCGTACTTATTTATTTGGTACTGAATTATTGCGTGTGCCGGCACAAATATAATAATTGATGCTCGAGAAAAAGTTACCTTCTTCCGCCAATCTGTTTAGCTGTTCAAGCCAATTCTGACACTCATCAATAGTAATTTCTCCAACCTCCGCCGCCGTCGTTGCTATTCTTTCGGCCATTCCAAACAAATATGATGATTTGTCCGTATCGGTTTGAACCAATACTTGGACTTCAATTTCTTCCAACCCTGCTCCCCGGAACAACCGGCGAAGTCTGCGCCCGGTCCATCCATCGGCGAAACGCTGGTCGCTGTTAAAACGCACAATCCGACGTGTTAACTCTCGATCCGGATGATCAATTGTCCATGTGTCACCGTCCTGGTCAACACTGATAATTCGTCCGCCGCGTCGCACAACCCGGACCATTTCCATCAACGATTTTTTCAAAAGTTGTTCAGGGAAATGAATCAAAACTGTTTGAGCGAAACACGCCGCCGCAATTTCGCTTTGTACAAATATTCGTTCGGCAGATTCATTTTTCACCGTTGCGATTGCCGAAAGATTTTCTGAGGAAATGTTTTGCCGCGCTACTCGAGCTAAAGCCGGCTGCGGTTCAATCCCGATGACTTTGCCCTTTGCACCAACGATGCCAGCAAGATCGCAAAGCAATGCGCCCGTTCCGCAACCGATTTCCAGCGCAATATCGCCTGATGCCAGCCTAGCTAAATCAATCAGCCGCGCTCGCAACTCAATTTGATCAGCCGAAGTCGAGCGCAGATTTAGCGCTGTAATCCACGCTTCGGAAGTTTCATTGTTCCATGACGCGACATCTTTGAAAGCGTCGTGAATTCCAAGCGATATGTGAGTTTCGTTCATTTAGCTGTCAGATTAACGAATAGAGACATTAATATAAAAACGATAATCAATAAGTTTAACAGTTTCAATCTCGATGAGCTGATTAAACAATCACAATTAAGTAATGGATTGATTTAGTTTGCCAATCAGAACCAATTCAAACTGAATGCTTCGATGCTCTTAAAAACCTTCGGTTTTTAAGAGCATTTTGCTTAATTGCTATCAATTAAAAATAACCGTTTTTATGAATTCCATAATATCAACGGGCAATCCAAAAAGGGATGTTTAATAACACCAACTTTAACATTGAAAACCTCCCGGATCATTTCTGCAGTCAGGATTTTGTCATGGGCTCCAAGTGCCACAATTCGACCATTTTTGAGCGTCGCAATTTTGTCGGCATATTGTGAGGCAAGATTTAAGTCATGCAGTATCAACAAAACCGCAACTTCTTGTTTTGCAAAACTCCGTGCAATTTTAAGGATTTCATGTTGATCGGCGATGTCAACATTTGAGATTGGTTCATCGAGTAATCAAAACATTCTAAATTATTGCTTTGTGCTAACGGTTGCCTACATAGGTTGTCCAAAAATACTTTTTTCGCACAGCTCAGATTTATTGGACAAAACAGTTATTTTGTCTAATAGAGTTTCTTTAATGACAATCTCCCGAATCGCAACAAGTTTCACCGCGTAACGCTCCGATGCCTTCCTTGATTATAATCGGAAGCATAACCAGAGCCGCCACCGGATCAGCCCACCAAAAGCCGAAGAGCGCATTTAATCCAAGACCGCCGAGCAGAATTGCCGACAGGTAAGCGCAAATATCAGTTTGCCGGGAATCCGCGAGCATTGCGCGGCTATTCAAACTTGCCGCGACACCTCTTTTTGCTTTGGCAAGTATCGGCATAACGACCAGAGATAAAGCCGCAATTGCAATGCCAAGATAACTTGTTTCCGGCGGTTCTCTTAAAATTAATGATTTAATCGCGTCATAACCGACATACAGAGCGAGAACTACGAAACTTCCGCCGACAAGCCGCAGAGCCAATTTTTCGCGCACTTCACCGGCAAAGAGCCGCCACAGCACGACCGCGCCCGATAAACTTTCAATAACGGAATCAAAGCCGAAACCGACGAGGGCAATACTACCGGCGAGAAGACCCCCGCCAATAGCGGCAACCGATTCGAGAGAATTCCAGCCGATTGTTAGATATTCCAGATTTCGCCCGCGCCGGACAACTGCGGCGCGGATTTCCGAACTGATAATTTGTTCGTTCATTTCTAATTCCTTAATCTTCACTTCCTAGGTGTTTAGTCCCAAAGTGTGATGGTATAAAATGCATAACACTTTTCATCAAGGAATCACTATGGGACAAATTCTACATGGCTGCGCCACTACGACAGCGGCACTTCGCCGAGCAATACAAAATAGTCAAGAAAG
>JBDTZD010000091.1:0-1856 GCA_040005335.1 Pyrinomonadaceae bacterium
GGCGCGAGCGTTGATTGCCAAATTTTGTAGCCGGCAGCGTTCATATGTAGTTTGTCTTCGATAAAAATCTCCAATTTCGGTTCACCTTGCGCGTTGAGCATCGGCTGCCATACGTCAACAAACTGCAGACGTTTGTCCTTTTCGGTTTCAGCTTTGACTAAATTGTTTGACTGAACGAATTTCTCTCGCAGATTCCAGCGCGATTGACTTGGTTTAAGCGAAATAAAAATGATCCGAGTTTTGGAGAGTTTTCCGTGAATTATTGAGACGAATTGTTTAAAATCCTGCAAAACTCGTTCGGGAGTTTTGCCGTCGTTGATGTCGTTGTCGCCCGCGTAAAGCACGATTAGTTTTGGTTTGTAAGGCAGAACGATTTCGGGCGCGAAATAATTGACATCTTCGAGTTGCGAGCCGCCAAAACCGCGATTCAGCGCGCGAACGCCGGGAAAATCTTGGTCCAAATTCTTCCACAAGCGAATGCTTGAACTGCCTGTAAAAACAACGCCTTTCATTTTCGGGAAATGATTTTGATCGGATTGAGCAAAAGCGGTGATCTCCTTTTGCCACAAATCGGCGCGAGTGTATTCAGCGCTCTGGGCAAAAGCTGTTGCTGCAAAAGCGAGCAGAAACAATACTAAACAAATTGATTTTATTCGCATTTTCATCAAACTTTCCTTTGCCAAACCCAATCGGTTTGCGGGTCGTTGCCAAGCTGGAAAATATGTTCACCCGTGTGCTCGAAACCCCATTTTTTGTAAAATGCCTGCGCTCGATAATTGTATTCCCAAACGCCTAGCCAAACTGTGTCAAAGCCCTTTTCTTGGGCATAATCCAAAACCATTTGCATCATTTGTTTGCTGACGCCGCGCCCAATCCACTCTTGCAGCAGATAAAATCTGGCAATTTCTAAACACTTGTCGCCCGTCACCGTTTCTTCGCGGGTGTCTTTGTGCAATTTGACAAATCCGGCAATTTCTCCCGCCGCTTCAACAATTAAATAAATAATTTGCGGATCAGCCAATTCCCTCGCTTGAATTTCAGCGCCAAAAGCCGAATCCATGTAAAGCCGCATATCTTCGGGCTCGTTTTTTGGATGGTCTTTGAAAGCGTCGTAAAAACTCTTTCTACTTATTTCCGCGAGTATCGCTGCGTCTTCGACAGTTGCAAAACGTATTTTAACCGATTCATTTTCCAGCATTTAAATCAATAATTGACAGGGATGAACACGATGAAATGGATAAAGAGCCAACAGGAAGTCAGTTTAAATCGTCCAATAACGTTTATTGCTTTATCCTCTTTATCCTGTCTATCCCTGTTTAAATTTTCCTAAGGATTTGAACCTGTCAAAATCAAACTCGTTTTTTCGTCCAAGCCAAACATCAAATTCATATTCTGCACGGCCTGCCCCGCCGCGCCTTTGACCAAGTTATCAAGCGCTGAAAAGACGGCTACCTGTTTATTAACGCTGGAGTGAACGGCGATGTCGCAAAAATTTGTCGTTTTGACCCAATTAATATCGGGCGAGCCTTCAACTAGCCGGATGAAAAACGAATCTTTGTAAAAATCATGGTATAGATTGCTTAAATCTTCATTAGTCATTTCAAGCGTAGTTTCGAGATAACACGAAGCAAAAATACCACGCGCGACCGGCAGGCTGTGCGTCATAAAAACAAACTCGTTTTCAAATGAGCCAACCGCCTGCAAACATTGTCTAATTTCAGGAACGTGCTGATGGGCAAAGGGTTTATAAGCATAAAATGAATTCATTCGTTGCGGATGATGCGTATTTGCCGCCGCTTTCGCACCCGAACCACTTGAACCGGTTTTCGCATCCACAATCACGCGCCCGTTAAGCA
>JBDTZD010000412.1:0-6118 GCA_040005335.1 Pyrinomonadaceae bacterium
CCTTATATTTTTGAAGTCTTGGTTGGGTTGAATTTAGTGCGGCGGTGAGAGATTACTAATTCTGACTATCTCGCTCGCAGCGTTAGCTGTGATTGCTATTATCAATCGCCGTGCCAAACCTAAAATGAATTCAAAGGGAATCTTACAATGCCGATATTTATTAGTCTATATTGAAAATATGGATAATCTAGAGGCTCTTCTGAGCGAAGCGACTTTTCGTTGGTTAACAATTTTCGGCATTGGGCATGTGACGAATATTGTCAACAGTTAGAAGTTTTCCGCCCCGTCTTTGAGAATCCGATTGCCTGACAGTAGTGACGGCATTTTGACATCAAAAAGAAAATAAACGTGTCAAAGATTTTTCAAATAAAAATTGCGCATAAATCGGTCGCTGATGTGGTGAAAACGGTAAATTCTGATTTTGCCGGACAAAACAAAAAAGACGATCAATGACCGCCTTTCGAAATAACGTTGACGTAAAGGTTATTTTAGTTAGAGTATTTCTCCCGCGTCGCCTCCCCGCGTTCATCATTTAGTTTGTTTGAATGTTCTTCATAAGCCTCGACAATCATCTGCACGAGTTTGTGACGAACTACGTCTTTCTTACTAAAATGAATAAATTCGATGGTTTCGACATTACCTAAAACTTCTTGAGCTTCCTTGAGCCCGCTTTTTTGCCCGCGCGGTAAATCAATTTGCGTAATATCGCCCGTCACCACCACTTTTGAGCCAAAGCCAATCCGCGTCAAAAACATCTTCATTTGCTCGCTCGTCGTATTTTGCGCTTCATCCAAAATGATAAAAGCATCTGCCAACGTGTTATGAGTCAAAATAAAATCATCCGTCACATAAAGCGCATCCAGAGCCGCGACGCTGATACACTGAGTTTCCATTTCGCCAACCGGCTCGATACTTTTGATAAACCGCATTGGACGACCGCCGCCTTTCTCCCGGTAAATATCGGCTTTACGCTTCAGACGAAATGGTTCAATTCCTTCTGGCAGCCGAATGTCCAAAACAAAACTGTCATTGCGATAACCAACTGCTCTGCCACGCGCAAATCCGGGTTTGCGACCTTCGGCTTTTCTCCTGCGCCCGTAAGCCACGCCGCCCAGCGAACGCGCCAGGAAAATCACGTCTTCTTTGAGTTGTTTTGAAGTTGTTGTGTACTGAATTCGACAAGTTCTATTAACTTGCCTGACAGGTCCGCCGTCTGTATCTAACAAACCTTGTAAAATTGCCAAACGCACTTCAGAACTATTATAAAGATAAACTTCGGGGATGAATTTGGTCGCAGAACGGGTGCCGCTTAATTTTAATTCACGCAGAATTTGAGTTAACGGATTGCGAATCATCTGCGAAAAATGCCCGCCTTTTCCGGCAAAAGGATTAATAATTGAAAACTCAATCGCCGACTTGCGACGAACATTCAAATCCATGCTTAAAAATGCCGTTTCGAGAGAAGACACTAATTCTGTCTCTGTGGTCGTAAAACTCGGTGAAGTTTTGTCGGTAATACAGCCATCGCCGAGGAGCAAACCCAGCGCATAAGGATCAAGCGGAACATATTGCCTGGGAAATTCGACGGGCGCGGAAAGCAGCGGCAGCTCATACCGATATTGATGAAAGCAGCGAAGATTGTCTTTCATCTCCTGCGTTTGCAAAACTCGCAAAGGTTTGTTGCGGCGTTTATCTGAAGCCGTGCGCACTGCCCACAGATGTTCGGCACACGTTAGAGTGCTGGAACCGTCTGTCATTGCCACGCGATAAACTTCTTTTTTGCCTTGAGGAAAAATACCGATGACTTTGATGGCTTTGCCGTCCGATCCGATAACTTCGTCGCCGATATCCAAACTACCCATCATTCGCCAGCCGTTCGGCGTTAAAATCTTGCTGTCCAAAGGTTGCGCACGACCGCGCATGAAAGCCAGGGGAGCAACTTCGATAATGCGTTTTTCGAGCATTTTCGTGACCCGTTCGGCGTCAACCAAATCAAACAGCGCGTCGTAGAGCGGGCGCAGGTACGGATCAACTTTGTCCTGCAAATCGCCGGGCAGAAATCCTAATTTCTCACCGGCTTCGACCGCCGGGCGAGTCAAAATAATTCTGGAAACTTTCTTTTGAAAAAGGTCTTGAACCGCCATTGCTACCGCCAAAAACGACTTTCCCGTCCCGGCTGGACCGATGCCGAACGTCAAATCGTTTTTAGCAATGGATTCGAGATATCTGCGCTGCGTAGCGGTTTTCGGAGCAACGGCTTTTTTACCCGACGGATTAAAACGCGCGGTTGTAAAGTGATCTTTGAGAGAGAGAGAATGGTCTTCGGCGATTTGTTTGAAGGCGTCACGCAGCTCTTTATCACCGAATTGCTTGCCTTCAGCAAACAAAGCGGCAAAATCGTTTAAGATGCTTTCAACCACGGCGACGTTTTCGTCCGTGCCGTCAATTAACAGTTCGCTGCCCCGGACATCCACCCGGACATCGAGGAGGCTTTCCAAAAACTTGATATTTGCATCGTGAACGCCGAAAAGTGTTTCAATGCCGCGTGGCGGAAGTTCGATTTTCTTCAAATTCTTTAAGTCAAATCCAGAAATATTATTTATAAGAATTATGCAATGTTATCGAACTTGAGCGCAAGACGAGGAGAAGATTGGCGGTGGATGCTTTTGATAAAAATGTGACTTTGATGGAGCGCGGACATCTTTGTCCGCTAATTGGCGCGCGCAAATCAAAGCATTTCGTTTGCTAGAGCGCAAACGGCAGACAAAGATATCCGCGCTCCATTTTTACTTACTTGGAGGAATTTCCAAAACTGTCAATCATTTGTTCATCAATTGTTTTATGTTCCTGGTTGTAATCATATTGTAGTTCGGAAAATAAATTATCAATTGCCGCGACTTCGAGCGGTTGAGCGAAATAATAACCTTGACCTAGTTTGCAGCCAAGCGTCAGCAGTCGGACGACTTGAGTGCTCGTTTCAACGCCTTCGGCAATAACCTCAAGGTCCAAAGATTGCGCCAAGCTCATGACGGTTTTAATAATTTCCCAATTTTCTTCGCTTTCTTCCGTGTTGGCGAGAAACGAGCGATCAATTTTTAATGAATGAACCGGCAAACGATGAACATTATTAAGAGACGAATATCCGGTTCCAAAATCATCAACGCTCAATTGGACGCCCAGCTCATTTAATTGTTTGAGGATATCAACGGCAGAATCCATGTTTTTAATCACTGCCGATTCGGTGATTTCCAGTTTGAGGGAGCTTGGCGAATTTTTGGTTTCGCGCAGCACCTGGTCAACTTGTTCTGAGAAATTCGATTCGAGCAATTGTTTACCGGAAACGTTAACGCTCAACCAGACCTTGGCACTATTTTTGTGAAGTTCATGCCAAGCGCTTAATTGGCGACATGATTCGCGGATAACCCACATCCCGATTGACGAGATCAGTCCGGTTTCTTCGGCAATTCCAATAAATTCCATTGGCGAGATTTGTCCGAGTTTCGGATGCTGCCAGCGAATGAGAGCTTCCAGTCCGGCTAGCCGACAATTCTCTAAATTAATAATCGGTTGATAATACAAACAAAATTCGTCGCGTTCGAGAGCCAGTTTTAAATCATTTTCAAGCTGCTGAAGATAGCTGGCGCGTTTGTGAGTTTCTGAATTGAAGACTTCAAAGTGTCCGCGACCGGTGCGTTTAGCTTGATAAAAAGCGGTGTTGGCATCGCGCAGGAGAAGTTCTGGACGCTCGTAATCCGGAGTCCAAAGAGCTGCGCCAATGCAGAGATTGATAAATACTTCGTGCTGATTTAACTGCAAAGGGCGGAGCAGCTTTTTTTGCAGCCGTTCGATTATTTGAGGAATTTCCTCATCATTTTCAAAATTTTCAAGTAAAACCGCAAATTCATCGCCGTTTAATCGAGCCACCGTATCGCCGGAACGCAAAGCTGATTCCAGCCGCTGCGATATTTTGACCGACAGTTCCTCGTTTAATTGGTGTTCCAGCTCAATATCATCGTTCAAAGATTCAAAACGTTCGTAATTAAGATATAAAACGGCAAATTGTTTGTTGGGTTGTTTGGTCGCCAGTTTGAAAGCGATGGCAAGTCGTTCCATCAGCAAAATGCGGTTTGGCAAGCCGGTCAATTGATCGTGCATTGCGCTCGGAATAATTCGCTGTTCGGCTCGTTTGCGGTGCGAGACGGCTTGCAGCTGAAAGATTAAGTGATTCAAACCGGTCAAACCCGAATTGCTGCTTGAGGCAGCCCAGGTTGTCCACAGAAAATGCCCTTGTTTATGCCGAAAGCGCATTTCCATCCAGCAAACTTTTTCGTCCCCGGTTAATAATTGAGAAATTTTTTCATAGACTAATTCGAGATCGCTGATTTGAATTAAACTTTGAAACTGAAGATCAGGCAGGTCTGATTCCCAATACCCAAAAGTGTTGTAAAAAGAGCGATTGGCTTTGATGAATTCTCCGGATGAGGTGACCAGCATCGTGCAAACCGGGGCGTATTCAAAAGCATTCAATAATAAATCATCATTGATATTGGACTTGCGGTTAACGCGCTTTGGTTTAGGAGCAGATTGCGAAGGGTTTTCGTTTTGAAAAACCGATTCATCCATCTCATCATGAGTAGCTGTGAATCCTTTGATAAAACCTAGTTGTTTCGTCCACATAAATTTTCCCTTGTGAGTACGACTGATTGCCGGTGTGAAAGGTGAGTGAAATTTTAACTAATATAATGTGTCTGAGTTGGTACTTTACTATAAAGTACAAAAGTCAACAAAGAGTAGCAAAAATCATGCCAGATTGAATTGCAAGTTAACCGATTTTGACAACTATTTGATGACAAACATCCTCTGGTTACTAAACCGCAATTTTAGTCAGAAGGATTATGCCGCTGCCAAAAACTTATTGCAAGAATTTTGTCTCAACTAAGATTGTGATAAGTTGAACTATCGTTGCTTAAAGCCGGAATCTTGTGTTAAATTCTATATCTTTGGTTATCCTACCTTATTCGAGAACAGCTTTTATTGAGAGGGAAACTTTATATAAAATGGCAACTGCAACTGCTACAACTAACGGTCAACAAACGGGGCGCGTGGTACAAATCATCGGACCCGTCGTTGACGTGGAATTTGACAACAATTATTTGCCGCCGATTTACCAGGCTCTGCGCATCACTTCCGAAGGATTTGACGTTCCTGCAGAGGTCAACGTTATTTGCGAAGTTCAACAACATTTAGGCGAGGGAAGAGTTCGCGCCGTCTCGATGCTGCCGACCGATGGCATGGTGCGCGGGATGAATGCAATTGACACTGGCGAACCAATCACTGTCCCGGTTGGCGAAGCCACGCTCGGGCGCGTGATGAATGTGATTGGCGACCCTGTTGATGAACTCGGAGCAGTCAACAGCGAACAGCGTTATTCAATTCACCGCCACGCTCCGACATTTGAAGAACAGGCGACTGAACTGGAAATGTTTGAAACCGGAATCAAGGTTATTGACCTGATTCAACCGTTTAAACGCGGCGGCAAAATCGGTCTTTTCGGCGGCGCGGGCGTTGGCAAAACCGTTTTGATTCAAGAACTTATTAATAACGTTGCAAAAGAACACAGCGGTTATTCCGTCTTTGCCGGAGTGGGCGAGCGGACGCGTGAAGGAAACGATTTGTTGCGTGAATTTGTCGAATCCGATGTTATTAATTACGGCACAGATTTCAAACACCAGATGGAAGAAAACGGCGAGTTTAACATGGCAAAAGTTGACATGAACGCGCTTAAAAAATCCAAGGTAGCTTTGATCTACGGGCAGATGACCGAACCGCCAGGAGCCAGATTGAGAGTCGCGCTTTCCGGTTTGACCGTCGCCGAATATTTCCGCGATCAGGGCAACGACGTTCTGTTGTTTATTGACAACATTTTCCGCTTTACTCAAGCCGGTTCGGAAGTGTCCGCTTTGCTGGGTCGAATGCCGTCGGCGGTCGGTTATCAACCGAATCTCGCCACCGAAATGGGCGAAATGCAGGAACGCATTACTTCAACGAAAACCGGCGCCATCACTTCGATTCAAGCCGTTTACGTGCCGGCTGACGATTACACCGATCCGGCGCCGGC
>JBDTZD010000358.1:0-6064 GCA_040005335.1 Pyrinomonadaceae bacterium
TTTTAAATACTGCCGAAGTTGGCGCTGTCCGCACCGCCGTTAATAATTACAATACTGTTATTGCGGCGAAAGTCGCGGAAAAAAACGGCGTTTTGGTGGACACAAATGCGCTAATTAGCGGCATTAAGGCAAATGGCTATCCGCTCGGCGATGGTCGCGTTTTGCGAAACAGCTTTCTCGGTGGTCTGTTCTCGCTCGATGGCGTTCATCCAACCAATACAGGTTACGCGATTATCGCCAATGAATTTATTCGCCGCATCAACGCGCGTTACAACTCTAATATTCCGCCGGTTAACGTTTTAGCGGTAGCTAATGCCGACCCGTTGGTGCCCGGTAATTTTCTTGCAGTAGAGTCAACCATGATTATTCCAGAGGAAGCTACAAAAGGTTTGCAAGATGTTTTCAAGCTTAATCAATAGAGCACCCTGAAAAGTTTAGAGTACCGACTTTAGTTGACTGCTTTAATTTAGCCGCCTGAAGACGGTACTCTAAACGGAAATCTCGCCCGTAAATTGCTTTAGAATCAAATCAGCCGCTTTTATTAAGTTTTCCACGAAAAACGTAGGCGTTTGCCGTTCGTTCAAAGTTTTGTCGCGTTTGCCAAGTAAAATAGTTTGACAGCCTGCTCGCTGCCCTGCTTCGACATCATTCGCGCTATCACCAATCATCCACGAACTTTGGAGGTCAATGTTATATTCACTCGCAGCTTGCAAAACCAATCCTGCCTTTGGTTTGCGGCAATCACAAGCGAAAGAATATTGCGGAACAATTCCGCTTTCGTAATGCGGGCAAAAGTAAAACCCGTCAAACTCGACACCGCACAATTCATTTAGTTTCTGCCAAACTGCCTTCAAATCTTCAACCGCAAAAAATCCGCGTGCCACGCCCGATTGATTTGAGACGACAAAAACTTTCCAGCCCGCTTTCTTTAACTTTTGAACGGCTTCTGCTGCTCCAGTCGTTAACTCGATCAAATCAGGATCTGTGTTGTAGGGCACATCTTTGACGAGCGTTCCGTCTTTGTCGAAAAAAACTGCTTTCATAGTTCAATAAATAAAACTTGCTCTGTACGCTACGGAACTTTCAAGAAAATAGATATATGTCAAAATTTAACTTAAACCCAAGCATAATGCGACTCCGGCAAAATGGGATGCGCAAACCGGCTGGCGCTATCAGCAAGAAATTATGAGCAGAAAGGACATTTCAATCAATTTGCTGGAAACTGCTTCGGCAACCCCAAAAATAACAGTACGCGCACGCGCTTTTGAAAGTAACGCTCCCATTCCCGATCAATATTCGGCTTATTACGAAGGAATCTCGCCGTCTCTTGAATGGTCAGGTATTCCGGCAGAAGCAAAATCGGTTGTGTTCATGCTCGAAGACCCGGATGCAGCTGAGAAACCCACTACCCACTGGCTCGTGACAAACTTTCACCATCCGTAAAGAGTTTGCCAAAAAATCTGCCGAAAACCGAGCGAATCGATAATGGCGGACAACAGGGTGGAAACATTATGGGCAAAATTGGTTATTACGGGCCGCATCCGCCGCCAGCGGATAAACCGCACAATTATCATTTTCAGGTTTTCGCCCTTGATAAAACGCTTGATTTGCCAGCAGGTTTTAACCGTCAAGCCCTGCTTGAGGCAATTCGTGGACATGTTATCGCCAAAGGCGAAACGGTTGGCACTTATCAACGCCGCCCAAACGTGCGAGATAAGCAGTAAAAAGAAGTGTTTTTAGTTACTAATTGCGCTTTTGTTTATTGGTATTTAAAACGAATAAACAAAAGCGCAAAGAATTTTAATTTCAATTATGCAGCAACATAACGGATTCAAATTTATTGGCGTGTGTTTGTTCCTACTGTGTTGGTCATTTGCTGTTGCTGGTCAGAACCCGAGCACTGAAGACGAAGATTTTATTGATCCAACACGTCCAACCGTTCTCGAATCAGCTACTACTCCAAAGCCAGGCGTTTTGCAATTGGAGTACGGCATAACTTCGAATTTCGGCGAAAACAGTTCGAGCCAGCGGAGCAGCCCGCTTGGAATTCGCTTTGCTCCAAATAAGCGGCTTCGGCTTGATTTTGATTTGGACGTTTTTACCTCGCAACAAGATTTAGGCGAACCTCGCATGACTGGTATTGGCGACACAGCGCTTGGCGTTAAATTTATTGGTCGCACCGAACCGAAAAAACATCTCGCCTATGCCGTTTTATATTCAATCAAACTGCCGTCAGCGAGCGCAGAAAAGGAACTTGGAACAGGACGGGTTGACCATAACTTGCGCTTTATTTTGCAACGCATAATCGGCAAAAACGATTTTGGTATTAATGTTTCGTATCTCAATGTTGGACGCGAAGTGAGCCATCGTCGCGATTCCGGCGCCCAAGTGGTTTTGGGCTATGGGCACGAGTTGCCCGGCGGATTTGAAATTATCAACGAAATTTACGGGCAAACTGTGGACGAGACAGCAGGCGGCACCCGCGGAATTTACACCCAAAGCGTCTTAGCGTACAAAATCAATCAGCGTTTGCGACTCGATACCGGCATTCGCTTCGGCTTTGGCAACGATGCGCCGCGCTACGGCGTAGTCGGCGGAATAACGGTTGGCGTTGCCGATTTATTTCGTCACGGAAAGTAAATTGTGATCGGCAAAATTGTTAACGGCAAATTTTACCAGCAACCTTTTGTGGCACTCTTGCTAATTTTCCTATTTGGGCAAACAGCGGAAGCGCAAACGATTGTTGGCAAAGTCACGGACGCAAAAAACGCGGCGATTCAAAACGCGCAGGTTGCACTTTTCTACCAAAAATCAATTGTCGCGCAAACATTAACTGATAATGAAGGCAAATTTGCTCTAAACGCTAGCAATAATGGCAACTTTTTGTTGCGCGTAAACGCGACCGGATTTGCCGGTTTCGCACGCATCATATCAAATTACGACGCTCAGAATTTTAGCGCGCCTTTGACAATCGTGTTGTCGCCGCAAGCGGTCAACAATGAGGTGACAATTTCGGTTACCGGCAACGAAACTCGTCTGTCTGAAACTCCGGCTAGCGTTGTCGTGTTAAATCGTCAAACTTTGGAAAATTCGGCGGCGGAAACAATTGACGACGCGCTCCGCCAAGTTCCCGGCTTTACGCTTTTTCGCCGCGCGTCAAGTAAAACGTCAAATCCGACGACGCAAGGGGCAAATTTGCGCGGAATCGGAGGCAGCGGCGCGGCGCGAACATCTGTTTTGTTTGACGGCACGTCGCTCAACGACGCTTTTGGCGGGTGGACTTATTGGAATCGCATTCCGCGCGCCGCAATCGAACAAATCGAAGTTTTGCGCGGCGGAGCCTCATCCGTTTATGGCAGCGGAGGTTTGAGCGGCGCTATCAACATTTTATCGAAGAAGCCGAACGATAATTTCCCGGTCTTGCGCGTGGAATCCTCCGGCGGAACCGAAGGCACGCTTGACGGCAGCTTATTTGCAGCAGTGGGCAAAGGCGGTTGGAATTTTGATTTGGGGGCAGAAACCTTTCAAACAGCCGGATACTTTCCGACTTCTCAAGAAACGCGCGGCAGAGCCGATGCGCGGGCAAACAGCCGCCACGACAACGGATTTTCAACAATCGAAAAAAAAATTGCTGAAAACAATCGCATTTTTGTGCGCGGCAACATTTTCGCCGAACGTCGTGATAACGGTACAAGTTTGCAAAAAAACCGCACATATTTTCGCCAGGCAGCCGCAGGCAGCGATTTCGGCAATGCGAAAGTTGGCAGTTTTACCGTTCGTTCCTTCGCCGAAACGCAAGTTTACGATCAAACCTTTGCGGCAGTTTCAGTTGATAGAAACACAGAAAATTTAAGCCGCATTCAGCGTGTTCCTTCTCGCGCGACGGGCGCGAGTGTGAACTGGCTGCGCCCCTTTGCCAAACAGGTACTCTCTTCTTCTTTTGATATTAAATCAGTCAGCGGCTTTAGCGATGAAACCATTTTTAGCAATAATCGTGCGGTTTCCATAGTTGGCGCTGGCGGACGCCAAATTTCGTTTGGCGTTTTTGCACAAGATTTTTGGCGTGTTAATTCCAAATTAACTCTAAATTTCGGCGGACGTTTTGATTTTTGGCGCAATGCAAATGCGCTTTCGACCACGAGAAATTTGACTGGCAACCAAAGCGCCAACGTTATTATTTTCCCCGAAAAACGCGAAAAAGCTTTTAGCCCGCAAATCTCTGCTCTATATCAAATTAACAGTAAATTAGGCGCAAGCGTTTCATTTAATAAATCGTTTCGCGCTCCAACCTTGAACGAGCTTTACCGGGCTTTCCGCGTAGGCAACGTGTTAACGCTGGCAAACGAAAATTTACGCGCCGAACGCGCCACAAATTTTGAGGGCGGTTTGCGATACGCTTTTTGGGATAACAAGCTAAACCTGCGCGGAACAGCTTTTACAACAAAAGTTTCAAACCCGGTCGTCAGCGTCACGGTTTCCCAAACACCAAATTTAATTACTCGCCAAAGACAAAGTTTAGGAAGCACCCGTTCGAGCGGTTTGGAACTGGATCTTGAAGCGAATTTGCGGCGAGATTGGAGCGTTTCGGCTGGTTATTTGCTGGTTGACGCGCGAGTAAAAAGTTTTCCGGCAAACGCTCAATTAATTGACAATTTTCTGCCGCAAGTAGCTCGCCAGCAATTTACTTTTCAAACTTTTTATCGCCCTGAAAAATATTCGGTTGGACTGCAAGGCAGGATCATGGGAGCGCAATTTGACGATGACCAAAACCAATTTCGGCTGCGCCCGTTTTTTACGCTCGATACTTTTGCTTCGCGCCGACTGCTCAAAAATTTAGAGATCTTCGCCGCCGGGGAAAATATTTTTAATAAACGATACGACATTGCGCTGACGCCAACCTTAAACATCGGCGCGCCACGTTCGGTTAGGATTGGTCTGAGGTTTAATTTGGGCAAAAATTAACAGGAATAGACAGGATAAAGCAGATAAAATTTATCTCAAATATCCAATTTATCCCTGTTAATTTCTATAACGATAGTTTATTTACACTTCGAGTAACCGCAATCCCGACAGAAATCGCATCCCGAAGCGTGTTCTAATTGTCCGCCGCATTCCGGGCAGGAACCGATGAGATTTGACATTGCCCCTCTCGGACGTTCGAAATTGACGGTTTCGCCAACTTCAACTGCTGCATCTTCTTTAGCTAAAGTTTTTTTTTCCAATTGTCTTTCCGACGCCGGTAAATTTTTCAAGCGGCGCATCGTCATCAAAAGACATTCAGCTACTGCCTGCTCAGGCGAAGTGAGAAGGCGTTGATTAAACCAAACCGAGTGTGTTCCGGTAACTTTGTTAAGGCTCGAAGCGACTTCCGGCACGTCAAAACCGCCGCGCAGCATTTTTGAAGCGAGAAGTCCGACGCCTTCGGAAATTTGTCCGGTCGCGAAAACTTCCAAAACTCGTGTGCCATCATGATTAACCGTGACGTATAAATTGCGCCCGTCAAACGGAATCTGCCAGGTTGCACCCTGCAATTCGCGCGGGCGTTCAATTCTGACGACGGTTGGATTTTTCTCATTAGCAGCCAGGGTTTTATTGCCGTTATTCGAGGCGGTTTCTTGAGCTAATTCAAGCGGAATTTCGGTCGCCGCTTCCTGTGTTTCGGCATCTTCCTGTTCAACCTTTTCGGCTTTGTTTTCTTCAGTCTTCATAGAGGTTAAAACCTGGCCTGTCCGAGATCCGTCGCGGTAATAGCTAACTGCTTTGCAGCCCAGTTGACGCGCCAATTTATAAAGCTCATCAACTGATTCAACCGTATCGTCGTTGGCTCCGTTACAGGTTTTGGAAATCGAATTATCAACGTGTTTTTGCGCCGCCGCCAAAATCTGAACATGATGATTAGCCGCAATCTCCATTGCCGAAATAAAATGCTTGGGCAGCTCGCTTTCATGCGCCACAACATGTTCTGCAGCGCGTTTAATTGATTCTTCATCAGTTTGGTCAACATCAATACCGAGCGCATTTGCCGCCAAAGTGTGAACGTAAACTCGGCTGCCGAGCGTATCCT
>JBDTZD010000099.1:0-6032 GCA_040005335.1 Pyrinomonadaceae bacterium
ATGTAAAACGATGGTATTTCTTTGCGTGCGTCAGTCATCGCCGCGCAAAATCCTACTTCTTCGACAAAACGTTCGGCATCGGAAACGGTTTCGATTCGCAAAGTTTCATCTCGGCGCCAGTGTGTATCGCGATGAAGTTCAATTTCTTCGGATAACATCGAATACATAAAATTAACAGGGATAAAGAAGATTAAGGGGATAATTTTTTGTTTAAAATCTCCTTTATCTTCTTTATCCCTGTTAATTCACTTTTGTAAAATCTCGTCCATCACATCGCTAAATTCATAAACGCCCGTTTTGCCCATTATCCAATTAGCTGCAATAATAGCTCCGGCGGCAAAGCTTTCGCGTGAACGTGCCGCGTGTTCGAGCAGGATTTGGTCTGCCGAGCCGTCAAATCCGACCCTATGAGTTCCCGGAATATGACCGGCGCGCGTCGCAGAAACGCTAAAATCTTTTTTGATGTGTTCGGCAACAATCGCCTTTAGTTTGAGAGCCGTTCCCGAGGGTTGGTCTTTTTTCCGAGAATGATGTTGCTCTTCGATAAAAGTTTCGTACTCTTCAAATTTAGCAAAAAGATCGGCGGCAAAATCCACGACGCGATAAAACAGATTTACTCCGACCGAAAAATTTGCTCCGTAACAAAGCGAGCCGTTATTTTTGCCCACTAAATCTTTGATGCTGTCGAGTTCGGCATTCCAGCCCGTCGTGCCTTCGACCAGCGGCACATTCGCCAAAATGCAGGCTTCGACGTTCCTTTTGACGGCTTTGGCAACTGTAAAATCAATCGCAACGTCCGCGCCACGCAATTTTGCTGCAAGTTCGTTTGCCGATAATTTGGCATCAGCTTCGTGAATAATTACAGAGATTTGATGATTGTCTTTGGCAGCAAGGGCTTCGATGAGTTTGCCCATCGCGCCGTGTCCGACTAATGCTATTTTCATTTGAATATATTTTAACTATTCAAGATTCATTTGCTTAATAATCTTGAAAGTGGGGGTCAGAGCGCAAAGGGTCGCATCAGCAATCCGATGCGTTTGAGCAAATCAGAAAAGCGAGAATCGTCACGCAAACAATCAACTACCGGCTCGACATTTAGAAATGGCAAAAAACCTGAACGCTCTTCGTAGGCTTGTTCCAGCCGGTCAAACGCTTCGTCAAAATCGCCCAAACCCACATAAATCATTGCAAAATTATATGCCGGAACATATCGCTTTTTGCCAATTTCTTTCAAATTCGTTAATACTTCCAATGCTTCCAGGCGTTTGTCGGCAATTGCGTAAGCAAATCCCAAATAGGACTCAAATGCCAAACCGCCTGAGGAGTATTTCACGGCATTACTCAGGGCAGCAATCGCATCGCTCAATTTTTCCTGTTGCAAATAAGCTAACCCGAGATTGCGATAAGCAAAGGTCGAATTTTTGTCCATCTCGATTGCTTTGTTACATTCGTTAATTGCTCTCTCGTAATCGCGTGCGAAATAGTAAGCGTAACCAAGGCTAACGTACGCGAACGGCGAAAGCGGATCAAGTTCTTGTACCAACTTGCATTTTTCAATCGCTTCCGTATGTCTTCCGGTGGCTTTTAAGTAAAAACCGTAACCATCGTGCGCGTTCGAATAATTCGGGCTAAGTTCGATAGCTCGTTTAAATTCGCGCTCGGCGGCAGCGAAATCCCAGTCGTAAAGAAGGTAAGAAAAACCCAAAGAACAGTGTGCTTCGCCAAGCGCGTCGTCAAGTTCGAGAGCCTTGAGCGCCGCGGCTTTTGCTTTCGGATAAGCCTTGCGCGGTGCCCAGCCGCCGGTTGAAGAGGCAAGAAAAGCGTAGGCTTCGGAAATTCCCGAATGAGCAAGCGCGTAATTCGGATCCAAATCAATGGCTTTTTGAAAATATCCAATTCCCTTTTTAATCCATTCTTCGGTGCGTTTTGTCGTGACAAAATAGCGACCCTTTAGATAAAACTGGTAAGCCTCAGTGTTTTGAGTGTAACGCTTGGCAAGTTGTTTTTTGTCTTCGCCTGAAAGCTTGAGCCGCAGTTTCTCGCTGATGTCTTCGGCAATTTCTTCCGACAGAGTAAAAATGTCTGTCATCTTGCGGCGGTATTGTTCGCCCCAGATTTGCGCTTCGTTAGCAATGTCAACCAGTTCGGCTTTAACAATTACCGAATCGCCAATTTGCACGATTCGACCGGCAAAAACCGCTCGAACACCCAGCGCGTTGCCGATTTCCTGCAAATCAGCTTCCTCTCCTTTGTAACGAAAAACCGTGCTGCGCGGCACAACGCGAAGTTTCGGCAATTTGGAAAGCGAATTGATAATACATTCGGTGATCCCGTCCGAAAGATATTCGGTGTTTGCGTCGCCGCTATCGTTGACGAGCGGCAAAACGGCCAATGAATCAATCGCCTTGCGCGTGCGCGTTTTGCGCGTCAGCAGAAATATATTTTTAGGCAGAATCTGCGTCGCTTGTTCGGCAAAAGAAATTTCCGAGACGGCAGCAAAAGCATGACTTGAACTGTTAAAACGCTGTAATTCGGTTTCAAATTCCAAACGCTGCTTGACTCGTTTCAAATCACTCACAAATTCTTTCATCGTTTGATAGCGTTCCGCGCGATTTTTCTTGAGAGTTTTGGCAATGTGTGATTCGAGTTCCGGCGGAACATTTCTCACAATCTCGGAAAACGGTTGCGGCTCGCTCCTCAAAATCGCAGCGATGACATCGCTCATCGTCGCTCCCGAAAAAGGCAAGCCCCTCGTAATTAATTCATAAATCACCACGCCCAGACTAAAAATATCGCTGCGCGCATCAACCGCCGAACCGCGAGCTTGTTCGGGAGACATATAAAATGCCGTGCCGATAATCATTCCCGGACTTGTCATCGTTTGAACCAACGTAACAGCTTCCGGGTCGAGTTTGGGCGGCTCGCGTTCGGTGAGTTTGGCAATTCCGAAATCTAGCACTTTCACATAGCCGTCGCTGCGAATCATTATATTTTCGGGTTTGATGTCGCGGTGAACTATCCCTGCATCGTGCGCGGCACAGAGCGCATTAGCCACCTGAACGGCAATGTCAAGAATTTCCGCCAAATGAAGAGATGTGTTTTGCATTTTTTGACGAAGCGTTTGCCCTTCGACAAATTCGGTAGCGATAAAATGAATATTGTCATGTTCGCCAATCTCGAAAATCGTCAAAATGTTCGGATGATTAAGCGCGGAAGCCGCGTCAGCTTCGCGCATAAAACGCTCGATTGCCGCAGGCTCCTGCGTCAAATTTTCGGGCAGAATTTTGATGGCGACATCGCGCTTGAGCCGCGCGTCGCGGGCGCGATAAATCGCGCCCATTCCGCCCGCACCGATGGCAGACTGAATTTTGTAATGACCAAATTTTTCACCGATGACAAGCATATTTAAGGTTCATAATAATAGCATTTATTTCATCTGTGAAACAGTTTCTGAGACGATTATTTCGGGGTGTTTATCGGTATGAAAACATTGAAAATGCCAATGAATATTCACTGCAGAAATCCGACGCGTCGCAGCAAATCCTGAAAACGCGGCTCGTTGCGGAGGTTATTCCACTTCGGTTCGACTTTCAGCCAAACCATTCGCACGTCTTTTTCCGTAAAGCCTTTTTCCAGATAATCGAGCGCTTTGTCGCTTTCGCCAAGCGCGTTATAAACGAGCGCGATGTTATACGGCGGAACGTATTTTTCGGTTGATAATTTCAATAATTCGTCAAGCGTGGCTTGCGCTTCTGTGTGTTTGCCCGACTTCGCTAAAGCATAAGCGCCGTACGCGATTAGCTCGGATCCGACGGCGGAAAGTTCTCTCGCCTTGCTGGTTGCGGCGATGGCTTCGGCAAACATTCCTTTCTCACTGTAAGCTCTCGCCGCCATCATATTAGCGAGCCGGTAATTCGGATCTAGCTCAAGAGTTTTTTGCAGTCTGGCAATCGCTTCGTCCGTTTGCCCCGCGTACATGAGCAGCATTCCTTCGATCGCGTTGACTCTCAAATTAACCGGATCGAGTTCTCTGGCACGTTTTATTTTCGCGAGCGCTTCGGTGTGCCGTCCCGCGCTTGAAAGTAAATGAGCATAAAACTGAAGTGCGTCCGCGCTGTTTGGATCAAGTTCTAAGGCACGTTTGTATTGATTTTCGGCGGCATTCCAATCCCAGTCATACCAAAACATGACGTGACCAAGATTGGCGTGGGCTTCGGCGAGCGTGTCGTCAATTTCGATTGCCCGCAATGCTGCCGCTCTCGCTTTCGGCATAAACTCGGTTGAAGGCATATCACCGCCGACTGTCAGCCCGCGATATGCGTCCGAGAGTCCGGCGTAGGCAAGCGCATATCCTGGGTCGGCTTCGATCGCTTGCTCGAAATATGAAACGCTTGTTTCGGTATCCGACTTTATTGCTTTGAGAAGGTGAAAACGCCCTTTCATATAAAGCTGATAAGCCTCGACGTTTTCCGTGTAACGCTTTTTCTCTCTGCCGCCGAGCCGAATTTTTAAAGCCGATGCCACTCGTTCCGAGATGGCATCCTGAACCCTGAAAATGTCGGTGGACTTTTCATCAAATTGTCCGGTCCAAAGTTGTCTGCCGTCGCTGACGCGAAAAAGTTGGGCTGAAATTCTGATCCGATTATCCGCCGTTTGAATCGTTCCGTCCAAAACAGTTTCAACACCTAGTTCGCGCCCCGCCGTCAAAGAGTCTTGTTCCAACAAAGCGTATCGGCTCACCGAACCGAGCGGACGGACGATAATTTCTGCGCCGCCGAGTTTTGAAATCAAAGTGTCCGCCATTCCGAGTTCGAGCGCCTCGTTGCGGTTTTCCGAGCCAAGCGATTTGAACGGCAAAACGGCAATGGTTTTAATCGGCGACGAAACGGGTTTTGTTGGTGATTGCCAAAAATAAAAAGCAGTGCTAACCGCAATCAATAAAATCAACCAGGCGAATGCGTAAATCTGACGCTTTCGGTTTTTGGTTTTTGGCTTTTGGTCTTCGGCAATTGAATCTGCAATCTGGAATGCGGCATCGGAAATTTCCAATGACTTTGGACTTTGAACTTCAGAGTTTGGATTGAGAGAAGCGACTTCGGCGACGAATTTGTAACCGTGTCCCGGAACGGTCACGATAAAACGATGTTCGCCGGGCTTTTCGCCCAAAACACCGCGCAAAACTGAGATGTTTTTATTGAGATTATTTTCTTCGACGATGGTATCCGTCCAGATTGCTCCGATCAATTCATCTTTTTCAATTACTTTTCCGTTATTTTGCACGAGATAAAGAAGCGTGTCGAAAATCTTCGGCGTCAGCGGAATAATTTCGTCATCGTCCCGCAATAACAGGCGTTTCGCCGCGTCAATGCGAAACTCGCCGAATTCGTAAATTTGTGATTGAAGCTCGCTTTTCATCTTTGTCAGAAACTTTCAGGAATTTTCACGCCAAACGGAAAGATTTTCAGAACTGTTTTTTATGATTATGGCACTCATCAGCACGGAACAAAAAGTTTCAGTTGAAATAAACAAAAATTAAGAGGAAAAAAGATGAAAAATACAATCTTGAAAACAATCGGCGGAATGACGTTGGCAATTTTGATGATGATGCTGCTCATGCAAATTTCGGTGCCCGCGCAGGGCATCATTAACGAAGGAAAAAGCGACGAACAAACAAAAGAAGATTCGTCCGCGCAACGCGCCAACGCCAGAAAGCTGGAAGGCTCGTGGAACGTGCAAGTAACACCGTATAATTGTCAAACCGGCGTATCTATGACGACCACTCCTTCAATGCTGACTTTTATGCGCGGCGGCACGATGCAGGAGTTTGGAACCCGAATTTCTCCATCGCTGCGCGGTCCCGGTCACGGCATCTGGAGTTATGAATCCCGGCGGCAATACATTGCCACCTTTCAATTCTTCCGCTTTAATGCCGATGGCACTCTTGCCGGCAGGCAAATTGTCATACAACAAACCACACTGAGTCATGACGGAAATAGCTTTACCGGTAACTCTACGGCTCAAATTCTCGATGC
>JBDTZD010000304.1:0-6012 GCA_040005335.1 Pyrinomonadaceae bacterium
ATCCGCGACGTGATGGCATTTCCAAAAACGGCTTCGGCAACCGATTTAATGATTGAAGCGCCGGGCGACGTTGACGAAGCGCAGTTGGAAGAATTGAAAATCAGAATTAGAGAATAATTTCGGGGCAATTCTTGTGACTATTCATTTCTGTTTATGAAAATTCCCAAAGCCAGTATTATTTGTTTCCTTCTCGTGCCCCTGCTAATTTTCTTAGCGGGCTATACAATTGAAACTTGTCCTAAGCCTCAATGGACAATTTCTGAAGCTGAATTTGCTTGTGAATCACGTTATTGGGATTACCTCGCCGATTTTTATCTTTATCTTGGAATCGCCTGTTTGATTATACCTCTCATTCTTATTTGGCGGGTAAACAGAGAACCTCACGCTTTTAGTTTGCTTAACGACAAGAAATAATTTGTCAGCTTTTACCTGCTAAACTTTGACAAAAAACGCTCCTTCAGCAAATTTTGCGTGTACAAGTCAGAACCGTCTGCGGTAGCGGGCGGCTTGTATGCCGTAAGTTCAACCGCCCGCTACCGCAGACGGTTCTGACTTCCATCGGGCTTTCCGTAAATTGATTTAATAACCGCTTTAAGTTGAATTAAACAGAAAGCAAACTGATTGACTCTAATATCTTCTTGTAGTATAAGCATCACACATTATTTCTTTGCCTGAGAGATAAAATTGACCAATCTTGTTGCGTTTTATTGGTCAACCAGCCACAAAATATTTCAGGAAATTTGTCTAATGAGAAAATCGTTAGCAGTGATTATCTACATAATAGGTTTGTCTGTGGCAGCAGCCTTCGCGCAAACATTACAATCATCAGCCGTTGAGACTGCTAATACAAACCAGGTAAATCGAGCGGAGTGGACGGCAGATGATATTGTAATGGCTGAACAAGCTTCAAGCGCGCAGATCTCTCCTGACTGCCGCTGGGTTGTCTGGATCAAAAGCGTTCCCAATCAAGACAAAGACAAAAGCATTTCTAATTTAGTTTTATCGAGTTTAACGGAAAAAAAGGAAATTCAATTAACACGCGGAACTGACGGCGTTTCAGACCCGAAATGGTCGCCCGATAATCGCTTCGTGGCTTTTACAACCAGCCGAGCAGCCGATCAAGCAGAAAAAGATGCCGCTGATTCGCAGCTCTGGTTAATCAATCCTTTTGGCGGCGAGCCTTGGAAGCTAACCGATTTTGTACGGGAAATTTCCGATTATGTCTGGGCAGATAACGACACAATCATTTTTAGCGCAAAGGAAAATCCGACATTTTACGACCAATCAACCCAAAAAGACGATGCCAAAGTAATTGAAGATGAAGCTCATGCATCGCCAATTCGTCTATATAAGTTTTCCGTCAAATCGAAGGAAGTCACGCGTCTAACCCATAATACAGATCGCATTGACTCGTTTTACCTTTCACCTGACGGAAATCATGCGGTTACCATTCACGGGCAAAGTCTAAGTTACAGCTACGACAATAAAGACAAGCCATTTGTTTTTCTCTACGATTTAAAGACCGGGGAACGTCAACAAATCTTTAATGAAACAAGGTTTAATATTGATGAGGTGGTTTGGGCGCAGGACGGAAAAGGATTTTATGCCGTCAATGATTTTAAGGAAAATCCTCGTTATCTGTGGGCAGTGCTGCACGAAATCTATTATTACGATTTGGCAACGGGCAAACCCGTCAAAGTTAATTTAGATTGGGAAAATGGTTTAACCGGCAGTTTTGTCGCTACAAACGATGGTTTTATTGCACTGCTGGCTAACGGCGTGAGAAACAAAGTCGCGCGTTACACGCGGGCGGGAAATTCCTGGCGCCGCGAATTCCTGATGGGTGAACACGCCGGCAATATTTTCGGAATCAAATTAGGCGCTGACAACAAAACTCTTTTATATAATTATTCGACCGCCAGCACCCCTTCGCAATGGTACAGCGGAGAACTGATTGGTTCGCAGATTACTGCGCCCAAGCAAATCACAAATATCAATCAAAATCTGCAAAAGAAACAAATTGCCCGCACCGAAATTATCAAATGGAAAGGCGCGCTTAACGAAGATGTCGAAGGAATTCTTTACTACCCGCACAATTACAAGCCGGGACAAAAATATCCCTTGGTCTTGATGATTCACGGCGGTCCGACGCTCGTTGATTCCGATGCTTGGAAAGAGACATATCATTATCCGCACAACCTTTATGCCAGTCGCGGCGCATTTGTTTTCGCGCCAAATTATCACGGCAGTTCCAACTATGGACTAAAATGGGCGGAGTCAATCGGAGGCGGCAATTATTACGAATTAGAAGTACCGGACATTGAAAAAGGCGTTGATTGGCTGATTGCCAAAGGATTAGTTGATCCCGAAAAATTGGGGACTTTAGGCTGGTCAAACGGCTCGCTGTTAACCATCGCGCTGACGACGCGCACCAACAGATATAAAGCGGCAGGCGCGGGCGCCGGCGTAGTTGATTGGACAAGCGATTGGGCAAACGCTTATTTCGGCGCATCTTTCAATAATTATTACTTTGGCAAATCTCCGCTCGAAGATCCGGAAAGATACGTCAGAAAATCGCCGTTTTATCAACTTGAAAAGGTGCGTACGCCAACAATTATTTTCTTCGGCGAAAAAGACACGACCGTTGCGCCAAGCCAGGGCTGGATGCATTTTCGCGCACTACAGCAGCTCGGCAAAACTGACGTCAAATTTGTCATGTTCCCCGGCGAAAGCCACAGTTTTAGAAAACTTTCACACCAAAAGCGAAAAATCGAAGAAGAGATGGCTTGGTTTAATAAATATCTTTTCAAAACCGGTGAGGAAACAAACGAAGCCTTAAAGCCTGATTCGCCCCTTGCAATTGCTCTCAAACAAAAAAACATCAAGCGGAACGAAAATTTGTATGGGCAAATTGTGAGCGGAAAACTTGTTCCCGAAACAGTCAATTATGAGAATCTGAATATCGGACGTTTTGAAGTTACCAGAGCGCAATATGCTCAGTTTGATTCAAATTACAAAATCGCTCCGGGAACGGAAAACTATCCGGCTAATAATATTACTTTTGACCAAGCCCAAAAATATTGCGTCTGGCTCGGTCGTTTGGCAAATGCAAATTACCGTTTAGCCAATCAAACGGAAGCTAAGACTCTTTACGATAATCAGGGCGCAAACGAAAATACGCTCGATTATTGGGCGGGTTATCCGGTTAATCCGGAAGACGCAGCACGGCTTAAAACAACTATTAATAAACTCGGCAATTCTGCGCCTCTTTTAAAAGAAGTCGGCAGTTTTAAAGGTGACGGCACGGATGAACTGGTCTATGATTTGGGCGGCAACGTCGCCGAATGGATTAATGTCGAAGGAAATCAGCCAAAAGCGTTTGGCGGCAGCGCCGATCTGCCCGTTGATACAAAAATCAGAAACAGACAACCCGCCGCCGAATACGTTGGATTTCGCGTCATCAAAGACTCCGGCGCAGCGGCTTCAGTCAAATAATGTTTGAGAAATGTTTATAGATTGCTCAGAGAATCCGAAATTATGAAAAATAAAAATTCTATCTCGATTAAAGTTAAAAATCGTCGTGATTTTATCGGCGATGTTGCTAAAGGCGTTGGAGCGGCGGCAATGGGAGCGTGTTTAAATTCAAATCTCCTGGCGAATGTTTGGACGGCACAAACGGCGCAAAAATTCGGATTTATAATTCACGGCGGAGCCGGAACGCTTGAAAAGAGTAAAATGACGCCTGAATTAGAACAGCAATATCGCGCTGCACTGACCGAAGCTTTGACAGCCGGTTACAACATTATTGTGAAAGACGGCAGCAGCTTGGACGCGGTTGAAACAGCTATCCGCATCCTCGAAGATTCACTATTATTTAACGCCGGAAAAGGAGCGGTTTTTACCGCCGCGGGAACTAATGAACTGGATGCTTCGATTATGGACGGCAGCAATTTGATGGCGGGCGCGGTCGGAGTTCTGAAACATATTAAAAACCCAATTTCACTGGCGCGTCTGGTGATGGAAAAATCGCCGCACGTGATGATGGTTGGCGAGGGCGCGGAAACATTTGCCAAGCAGCAGGGCGTTCGGTTCGTTGAGCAGTCTTATTTCCGCACCGAACAACGCTGGAATGAATATCTTGAAGATAAAGCCGCCGACGAAAAGCAGCGGAAACAGCCGCCCGCTAAAAAGGCCAAAGCGGTCAGCAAAGAATACGTCACGTTGAATGACAAACATGGAACAGTCGGCGCAGCGGCTCTTGATAAAAAAGGAAATCTGGCTGCCGGAACTTCGACCGGCGGGCTTTCCTATAAAAGATTTGGTCGCATTGGAGATTCACCGATTATCGGCGCGGGAACTTACGCTAATAATAATACTTGCGCCATTTCCGCAACCGGCGACGGCGAATATTTTATTCGCGTCGGTGTTGCCCGCGATATTTCAGCTTTGATGGAATATGGTAATAAATCCGTCGAAGAAGCCGCTCAAATTGCGATTGGCAAAGTTGGGCAGTTAGGCGGAACGGGCGGCGTCATCGGCGTTGATAAAAACGGAAACTTTGTCGAGTTTTTCAATACGGACGGGATGTATCGCGGGCGCGTTGGGTCAGACGGCAAGATGATTATTGAAATTTATAGGAGTTAAAATTTTAACCTTACAATGCATTTACCAGCTAATAATTCTGAAAGCAACAATATGTTATTAAAAAAATGTAATTTCTCATTAAAGCTTAAATATCTATTTCTATTGAGCATAACGCTCCTTTGCTGTTCTCAAATAAATGCTCAGGAGCGTCTTGTTATTGTTGGCGGCGGAGATCGTCCGAGTGCGGCATTGGCCAAATTTGTTGAATGGGCAGGAAAAGATCAGGCACGCGTCCTCATTATTCCCTGGGCGACAAGCGAACCGGAGGCAAGTTTTAAATCATTAAAAGAAGATTTCGCACCTTTTCGTCCGGCATCCGTTGAGCTAGCCCCAATCGCTCCGCTCACCGATGAAAAGAAAAATCAATTCTTAAGTCAGCTTAAATTAGCGACCGGAGTCTTTTTTACCGGTGGTGATCAAGTTCGAATTATGAATGTTCTGAAAGACGAATCGCTTTTAAAAATTTTAAAACAGCGCTACGCCGAGGGAACTGTTTTTGGCGGGACAAGCGCGGGAACGGCAATCATGTCAAGTCAAATGATCACCGGAGAAGGTGATTTTACCGTGATTGACGGAAAAAAGGTTGAAACAACCGGAGGGTTAGGCCTGCTGCCGGATGATGTTATTGTTGACCAGCATTTTATCAAACGGCAGCGGCAAAACAGGCTATTCGGGTTAATTTTGCAAAATCCTAAGAAATTCGGTATCGGGATAAACGAAGATACTGCGCTTCTCGTAACCGATAATCGTTACGGGGAAGTAGTCGGCGCCAGCCAGGTTATGTTGGTAAATTCAGGAAAGCAGAGCGGATCACTAACTATTTATTTGCTTGAACCAGGCGAGAAACTCGATTTGAAAAAACGTTCGCCAAAAAAATGATATATTTAAACCAAGAGTTATCATTCGATTCAACTCTGAATTAAACTTCTACAAGAGTGAAAAAGTTACCAAAAAAGCTTGCGTTTAGTTTGTTGTAACAGATAGTATGATTTTACTAAAAATCGCCGAACGATAATTTAATTACAATTTGTAATTGGACGCCGCTGAATTTGGCTAAAGTGGTTTAATTACAGCTAGAATGCACTAGCACATAACTTCTTAATTCTAGAACAAGCAGGGTCAAATCATCAGCTTGATGACAAAGCTGAAATCCACGAATTGTAAGCATTTTGCGCAGAGATTGCTCAGAACTTCTTTTCGTACAAACTCAAAAAATTTCAAACAACACTCAATGGAGACCCAGTCAATGATTAGTCGCAAGTACAAAATCAACGTCGCTTTCATGCTCTGTGGATTGATTTTTTCCCTGCTTATCAGTCAAACCGCCTTTGCTCAATCTGGTACGTCTTCTGTTCGCGGCGTGGTCAC
>JBDTZD010000298.1:0-5988 GCA_040005335.1 Pyrinomonadaceae bacterium
TGCTTGTCAACAACTTTTGCACAAGATGTTGCGTCCTAGTTTTCCAAAAGCGCTAAAGTGTGGACAACCTAATGTTTTGCTTGAGGTAAGGCTGAAAATATTGTTTTGCCGCTTTTGCCAGATCGCAATTAAAATTTGAGAATGAATTATCAAGCAACAAATGATAACAATTTAAAAGACCACTTGATTCACGGAATTGCTGCTGACGAAACGGTGCGATGTGTTGCCGCTGTGACTACAAACACTGTTCGCGAAGCTGCCGCGAGACACGAAACAGCACCGACCGCGACGGCTGCTTTTGGGCGCTTATTAACCGGAACGCTGCTTTTGGGCGCGACCTATAAAGATTTTGATCGTTTGACCGTTCGTCTTGATTGCCGGGGAATCATCGAAGGTATCGTCGCTGAAACCAACAATCGCGGCGGCGTTCGCGGATATGTGAAAAATCCGGCGGCTGACGCGCCCTTAAATGCAAACGGTAAATACGACGTCCGGGCGATTGTCGGGCAGGGAATGTTTTACGTGACGCGCGAGGCAGGCTATGACATTGGGCTTTATCGTGAACCTTATCAGGGTTCAGTTCCGATCACTTCGGGCGAAATCAGTGAGGATTTTGCTTATTATCTGGCGAAATCCGAGCAGATTCCTTCAGCTGTGCTCACCGGCGTGTTGGTCAATCAGGCGCGAGATGAAGTTTTAGCGGCAGGCGGCGTTTTGATTCAAATGATGCCGGGCGCGGATGAAAAGATAATCGCTGAAATCGAGCGGGCAATTTTAGCAGCACCGGCAACAACAAGCGCGGTTTACGAAGGCGCAACCGCATCTGAACTGCTCAAAAATGCGCTTGGCGCGATTGATTTTACTGTGCTGGAAGAAAAAGCGATCTGTTTTGAGTGTAATTGTTCTTTTGAGCGTGCCGTCAGCATAATTTCCAGCATTGACCGAACTGAACTTGAAGCGATGCTCCGCGAAGACAAGGGCGCCGCGCTCATCTGTCATTTCTGCAACAACAAATACGTCTTGGATTCGGCAAAACTCGAAGAAATTATAAGCGGAAAACAGTAACGCTTAAGGCGACGGAGATGGTATTGGTATTGGTTGACCATCTTCACTATTTGTTTGAGTGATCGGAAAGTTGTTTTGCGCATTTCCCGAACCGCGAAAAAGCGGCGTAAAAACCCACCAATCATGACGTTCGATGCCGTAAAAGGTCATCACGGATTTGGTCTGAGCGCGGCTGACCACGCCGACAAACGGCGCGTCAATATTTGACGAATTGTCTTCGCCGCCTGGCGGATCAACGTCTTCGCTCGTCTCGATGTTGATAGTGCTGATTATTCGTCCGACCAGCGGGTCAAAAACTTGTTGCGGCTGGGGATTTGAAAAAGCGGAACTGCCGGTGTAGTTAGACAGTTTGCGTTGGAAATTAGCCAGCGTTTTGAAATCACTAGCCTGAATGAGCTTCCATTCCCCTGTGCTGGAAAGCGGATCTTTCGCGGCGGATTCGCGCAAAATCATCAGCTTTTTGGTTCGCCCATTAACTGAAACTCCTTCGAGCAATTCGTCCATGGTTTTCGGCAAAACGCCTTTCACCTGAGCATAAATGCGAATGGCTTCGGCGATTTCGTCGCCGCGTCGAATGGCTTCGAGTTCGCGTTCGCGCTGGATCTGCTGTTGAATGCTCGGCGCAACAGCCAGCAACAATAAAGCGATTATCGCCATCAACGCCATCAAACCGATCAAAGCTGCTCCAGCCTCATCGTATTTTGGATTTTGGATTTTGGGTTTTGGATTACCTCGAATTTTTTTGTCCAATATTAATAATTCGCTAGATTTCTCAGCAAAATTATCTTCGGCTTGAACAATCCAAAATCCAAAATCCAAAATCCAAAATCTAATTGTCTTCATCATCGTCGTCTTCGGCATTATCTCTCTTGGGTTGCGGCGGCATCGGTTGCGCTTGTGGCGGTTGAACGTATTGATTAGGAATACCTGGAATTGGTTGGTATTGAACCTGCACATTCGGGTCAAATCCATTTGGAAAACCGTTATTCGAGGGATCGTTATTTTGCCGCTCGCCGGTGCTACTACTGCCCGCTCTCGCGGCGGTTCTTTCGTCCATATACGGCAGATTGTGGCGGAAGCTCAAAGCAGTATCCTGCATAACAACTTCTTTACTCGAAATGCTAACGACTTTAAAACGCCCGACCGTCTCGCCGAGCCGGACATTTTTATACTCTTTCGAAGATTTATCCTGAAGCAAAGCCGTATCATTATTATAACGTTTGCGGGCGACAAGTCCGACAAAATTATAATTTGGGACGGGCGGAGCCTGAACGATGAAAAACATCGCGTTTGAGATTTTCGAGCCATCCGGCGTGCGCACAAAAATTTGTTTTTGTCCTTCGGTAGTAATCAGTGCCGCCGGAACCTGCGCGGTCAGACGCTGCGAGCTTGCGAACTGTGTTGTGAGTTCCTGCCCGTTAAATAAAACTTTCGAGTCTTCAGTAAACTTGTCACCGCCGAGCTCGATCGTAAAATCTCCCTGCTGTGCGTAAACCGGATTCGGATTTGAATTAACAAACTGCACCAAAATTTGCGGCGTCGGGACCGGCGAAGGCGGCGGAATCGGAGACATGCGCGGCAGAGGTTGCGGTGGCGGAACATAAATCGCAAAAATATTACGACTCGTTTCGCCGCCTGAAACCGCCGGAAAAGGATTTTCCGGAATTGGCATGGTCACGTAAAAGCTATCGTCTTTGATTTGCTCGACTGTCGGAAGCTCGGTCGTCTTCGGATCATTATTATTTGCTGCAATTGTAGTTTTTGCGTTGCTGTTCGAATTACTCGTCGAAGATTTTTTCGTTGATGATCCGCTGAACAAAAAGGTATAGGACAGGACGACAACCGCCAAAGAGCCAAGCACAATTGCCGCAATTGTTTTGTTGCGCTCGGCTGGAGTTTTACCTTCAAGAAATTTCATATTAATTTTTCAACAGTTAGTTTTGCACCGTTACGGGACGGCGGAAATAAGCTGCCATTTCGAGTCGCAGGCTGACCGCTCCGCGCTTCGCTTGATTTAACGCGGTGGTGGTGGACGGCGGCATCGCCATTGTCTTTGGATTATTCTTCAAACGCGGATTAACCGTGTTTGGCTGGACTTGCGCATTCGGAAAATCGTTTTGCGTCTCAGCCGGATTGTCTGGAATTGTCTCGGGCACCGCGCCAGTTGAAGTGCTGCTTTCACCGCTTTCATTTGATTCGATTTCCACCGTATTAATCACTAAAAACTGCCGCGTGTTTTCAATGTCGCTGATAAAATGCCGCAGACTGGCATAACTTCCTTCGACTGTTACGGTGACATAAGTGCCCGGAAAAATACCCTGCTGTTTGTTGCCACGCCCTTGTTGGTTATTGCTTTTGGCAGCTCTGCCCGCGTCAATAGTCTCAAGCGAGGAGTATTCGGGACCGGCAGTATTTCGCAAGCCATTTGAGCGAATAAGTTGGTTTAAACGCTGGTAGAGGGCGCCGTTGCCGTTGGCTGGGAAGGGCAGAAAATTTGCTTCAAAACGATCAACGCTGCTCATCAGATCAACCGTTCCGGCGGCATTAGTTCCTGCTAGTTGAGCTTTGGCTTGTAAATCAAGCAGCTCAGTTTGCTTTTGACTGCGTTCGGTTTCACGGGCTTTGAATTCTTGGCGAGCCGGCAGCAGCGTGAAAAAATACGCGAAAAGTACGCTGAGCAAGGCAAGTCCGGCAACTGTGACGGCGACGATTTCGGGGATATCAAACATTCCGGTTTTAACTTTCCGCGAAATTCGTGTCCGGCTGGAGGTCAGCACTTTTTTGTCTCCCGGCTTTCCTGTAGTTTTGATGGAGATTTCCGTTTCATTATCAACATTGCTGGGTGTCATTAATTATTCACCTCCGCCATCAGTTTGTTTTGCGCCGTGGTTGGGCGAATATCGCTCGTTTCGGGAGCGACAGGAACGCCTGCACTCGGCAAATAGCGCAACTGGATAGAATATTCGGTCAAATTGCCTTTATCGCTCTGCAAATCCTGCGCGCGCAACTCACCCTGAAACTTGCCGGAATTATTCATTTCATTGAGCATGTTGTTGACTGATTGATAATCTTTGCTCATCACGGAAAAATCCAGTTCGGCCAGCATTCTGCCGCCGCCCTGGTCAACCACATCGCGGATACCAACGTTTGAGACGCGGACATCACGCGGCAAAACGCTTTCTAAATCGGCGAAAAGCCGCGACCACGAAAAACGGCGGCGGTCAACCAAACTATGAGCTGAACGCAGTAAAACTTGTTGTTCGGGCGTGAGCGATTGCCTGATTTTGTCGCTTTCGGTTTTGAGCGCCTTGATTTTTGGATCAATCTCGTTGATTTCGGCTTTGACGGCTTTGGTCTGATTGTTGACCTTTTGATATTCGACTAAAACAAAAAATGCGGCAAAGAAGGAAACTGCCAGCCCGACCGCCGCCAAAATCCAAGGCAGCGTGCGATTCCGAAAAGGACGACTCGAAAGATTGAGTTGATTTATCACGATAAAAGTTAAGAATTCAAAAGCTAAAGCTGGCGAATAACCAGAAACGTTTTCAAAAGATTAAGGATACATGCGCTCGGCTATTGTTCGCAAAAGCAGCTTGTTTGATTCTGATGCCGCTCGCGCCGCTTTCGGTTTGCGCCTGAGTTTAAACTAACACGTCTGGACTTTGCATAAGTTGCAAAAAAGTCAGATGCGCCTTTGACTGGGCGGCTGGTTCTGACCTAAAGCCGTCGTTCGGCATTTACCATTTTTCACAAGCGCGTTATGATGATTATTTGATGATTCGCATCGAATAGACATTAGGGGTTTCGAATAGATATTAGGGTTTATGACACTTTTAGAAAATATTGAATCGCCGGCGGATTTGCGGCGATTGCCGATTGATAAATTACAGCAAGTTGCCGACGAAGTGCGTCAGCACATTTTAGAGACGACTTCGCGCGTCGGCGGGCACACGGGCGCAAGTCTTGGCGCGGTTGAACTTGCCGTCGCCTTGCACTACGCGTTTGAGACGCCGACCGACCGTCTTGTCTGGGATGTTGGTCATCAAGCATATGCGCACAAAATATTAACCGGACGGCGTGATACTCTGCACACGATCAAACAGTATCAAGGTTTAAGCGGGTTTCTGCGGCGCACCGAATCTGAGTTTGACACTTTTGGCGCAGGACACGCCTCGACTTCGCTTTCCGCCGCTCTTGGAATGGCAATCGCACGCGATAAAAAGCAAGAAAAGCATCATGTTTGCGCCGTTATCGGAGATTCAAGTTTGGCTGGCGGAATGGCGATGGAAGCTATCAATCAAGCCGGGCATCTTAAGTCTCGATTGATTGTTTTGCTTAATGACAACGGAATGTCAATCGCTCCGGCAGTTGGCGCCTTGACTCGTTATCTTAATCGCATCAAAGAAGCTCAAAGTTATCATCGTCTCAAGGAAAACGTCGGCGACACGTTGGAAAGTGTGCCAGGCTTTGGTGAAAGTCTGCGTCGCGCTGCCAAAACAGTCAAAGATGCAATTGCCGCCGCCGTTTTGCCCGGCGCGCTAGTCAACGAACTCGGTTTTAAATACATTGGTTATGTTGATGGTCATAATGTTGCGTCGCTCGTCGCCGCTCTCGAGGAAGCCAAAAGAGTTAACGACGGCCCGATTCTCGTTCATGCTTTAACTACTAAGGGGAAAGGGTTTCCGAATCCAGAACAAAATTATTACGCTTATCACGCCACTGGTCCTTATGACCTCAAAACCGGCAAATCATCTGCTTCGTCAAAAGCAGCCGCGCCAACCTATACGTCCGTCTTTGGCGAAACAATGTGTGAATTGATGGCGCGTGACCCTAAAATCGTCGCGCTCACGGCGGCGATGCCGGACGGAACGGGCGTTGATAAAATTTTGGAAAAATTTCCCGAACGCGCTTTTGATGTCGGCA